>JBLNDC010000529.1:0-2944 GCA_050261255.1 Bacteroidota bacterium | reverse complement strand
ATTAATTAGCGTCAATTCGCGTGTATTAGCGGTTAAATACATTAATCGTGTGTTATTTTCAAGATAGTTGCAAGGGGGGTGAATTAAAGCAAACACTTATCTCTGATAGTCGTCTACATTAATCAATGATCGATTCTGATCCAAAGAAATAAGTTGATGTGGAACGACTCATAGTAAGATCTCAGGGGAGACATTAAAAAAAGGAGGTTTTAATCGTGAAAAAAAGTTGGTTGACTTGTTTATTGACAGCATTGATACTTATTTCGATGATGGCGGCCCCATTTGCGGCGGCTGCACCAAAAACTCTGGTATTTTGGCACTACCTTACCGACCGTCATCCTTTACTACAGGAAATGGCTAAGGAATATGAAGCCTCGACCGGTGTGGAAGTTGACATTCAACTTTTCCCCGGCGATCAGGAAGTCGAGCAGAAAATTGAAGCAGCGATTCAAGCCGGAACAGCTCCAGATATTTATACCACTAACGGTAGCGCTGATGCTGCTAAGATTAACGCTAAAGCGCGGTGGATTAAAGCGGGCGGTATGTTAAACCTGGACCGCTATGTCGCCGGCGATTGGCGTAAAAACTATATTGATTCTTTATTAGGTAATATTTCATTCGCACCGGGAAACCAATACGGGGTTGAAGTAGGGCTTTACGGGTTGCCATTAGACGCTGTCAACATGCAGATCCTTTATAATAAAGAACTTTTCAAAAAAGCCGGCCTTAATCCGGAAAACCCGCCCCAAACTTGGAAAGAATTCATCACTGCCGGGAAGAAATTGAAAGCAGCTGGGATTACTCCTTTTGCAGCCGGTTTTGGCACTTGGTTGGGAATTAGCCTTTGGGAAGTATATGCTTGGAACATTATGGGCCAAGATGGTATGATCGAAGCCCAAAATAAGGGGAAACGCTTTACCGATAATAATTGGGTCAAAACCTTCCAAATTTTTGCCGATATGAGAGACGCCGGTATGCTAGCTAACGGGATTGCCACTTGGGATAACCCCGACGCCGAAAGATTGTTTGCTCAAGGCAAAGTGGCCATGATGTATAACGGTTCCTGGACTTTCGGAGTATTGAAGAGTACTAACCCTGATTTAATTCCTAAAGTTGGCGCCATGATGCCTCCGTCCGCCGGCAAGCACCCCGTTTATATCCAAGGCGGTTACGGCGCGGTTTTAGCAATTAACGCTTCCAGCGCCAATAAAGAAGAAGCGGTTAAGTTCTTAAAATGGATTACCGGACCGGCTCAACAAGCGAAGTACGCCAAAGAAAGTTTCAACCTTCCCGCTAGCTCGGAAGTGACCAAGAAAGTCAAACTCGAAGGCGGCATTGGCGAGTTCGCCGACGATACCGGTAAAATCATACCCAATGTCGGATTAAAAGGAAGACCCGGGGATGTTGACACCATGATTATTCGTGGGATCCAATCGATTGTGCAGAAACAAAAAACCCCGGCTCAAGTAGTCAAAGATTGCAATTCGGCTTGGGAGGCCGCGCTTCTCAAATAAAGCCGATTAATCCAAGGAACCCTCCTACCGGAGGATTACTCCGGTAGGTTTAATTCTACTTTGTACAATTCATTTTAAATATTGCAACAGTTTAAGAGGTTATTTCCAAAAATCTATTCCGGGACCATTAATGAACATTGATAAATACGAATAACCTTAAGTTTTAAAGACTTATTAGCGTTAATTCGCGTATATTAGCTATTAATAATGATTTAGTCATTATATTTTATGAAATAGGCATTAACAATAGGGGGTATCCCGATGGAGGACTTAAACACGAGAAGCAAAATCCGGCGAAGGTTTACGGATTACGCCGGTAGTTATTTGTTTATTTTGCCGACAGTCTTTTTTTTCGGGGCTTTCAGTCTTTACCCAATAGTGAGGACGATCCATTTATCGCTTTTCAAATGGGACGGAATGGCCACTGTCAAAGAATGGGTGGGATTCCGCAATTTCTACGTAATTTTTAAAGCGGATCCTAATTGGTGGACCGCAATGTGGAACGCTACCAAATTTGCCCTGTTAGGTGTCTTGGTAATGCAATCCTTTTCTTTGGCCCTGGCATACTTGGTGGACCGGGGGGTTAAAGGTGAAAACTTTTATAAAGTTGTCTTTTATATCCCGACCATTCTTTCGGCTATGGTTGTCGGTTATATTTGGAAATGGATTTATGACCCCTATGGCGGCGTTTTGAATTTCTTCCTAAATTTTATAGGATTGGAGAGTCTAAGCCGGACATGGCTTAGCGAACCTTTGATTAGTTTATATGCTGTTTCATTTGCCTCTATCTGGGCCGGTTTTGGTTATTCGTTTTTACTCTTTTTAGCGGGGCTTAAAGGAATTCCCCATGAAGCGCTTGAAGCGGCCAAAGTTGATGGAGCCAATGGTTGGCAAACTTTTTGGAAAGTGGTATTTCCAATGTTAAGGTCGGTAATGACTGTGGTCACAATTCTGACAATCCTCGGAGCAATGCAATTGTATCCATTGGTAGTGGCCATGACCAACGGCGGGCCGGGTTTCAGTACCCAAGTTCCGGTGATGACCATTTTTGACGAATGTTTTAAAAATCATAATTACGGTTATGCCAGCGCTTTATCGGTAATTTTCGGCTTGATCCTCTTGGTTATTTCCATCGCCCAGATTAAACTGGCTAAGCTTTATGAATATTAATGGCTATGCTCAGTTGAGCTGGATATTATATCAAGACAAACATAGACCAGCAGCTAACGACAACGAAGGGTAATAAAATATCCTTAAGCTGGCTCGAAAGGAGAAAACCGTTATGGCGAAAAGCGAAGCAACTCCCCGATGGTTATTGAAACTTGAACCACGGAAGGAAATCAGTACTGATGTTCTTTATCGTTGGATACGGGAAGTATTTTTATTAATCGTAGCTTTATTTTGTATTTTTCCAATCATTTGGATGCTTG
>JBLNDC010000528.1:0-11538 GCA_050261255.1 Bacteroidota bacterium | reverse complement strand
GGGTGGCTCATTTGCAGTTCTTGAATACTTTGATAGTTGTTTTTTATGATTAGTCTACTCCGGTATCCGAGCTATCAGTTACTCCAGATGTCAGATTCACCATTTCCTGGTGGCGAACGCTATTGGCGGCGCTGAAATTCCCTTGAAGGCTCCTAATGGCGAAAACCGCCACCAAGACTTGGGCGTTGCTCACTGTGAACTGGACTTCGAATTCATTCTGATTTATGATATTTACATTTGCGAAATTGGAAGAACCGGCAGGGAGTGAAAAGTTGCGAGTCGCTAAAAGACTTTTCGTCCCATCCAGGCTAAAGACTCTCGCCTGGGCAGTCTGTGCCAGAGGTGAGTTGTTTAGCGCTTTTAGCCTTAATTGAGTTACACCGGGTTCGACTTCGATGGGGCCGGTGGAATAAACGATATCAGGCATAGGCTACACTCCTTTCCAGGGAGACTTCCCCATCTCATAATATTGGGGAAAGAAGTGTAGATTGCCGCTCTAAAGGCATTCAGGGACTTGAACAGCTTTAAGCCAAAGACGGTTGTTAGAAATTATAGAAATCCTGTTAATCTCGTTAATCTTGTCTATCTAGAAAATACTTATTATTACCGTGCTCGTGCTCGTAATCGTAATCGAAAAACGATTGAGTAAAGGTAGTGACAACAAAAGGATTCCGATTACGAGCACCGCTTCGCTGAGCACGATTTAAAGAATTATTTTCCTCCTTTCGCTTGCCTCGGCGGGCCGGGGTGGACGATTATTTAGAAAATTTTAAGACAGGATTCATACAGATTAACACGGATTATTAAATCAATAACCTATAAAGACGGGGCTAACGTTAAAAGTCGATTTGATCTCCGGTTTTACGATATTGAAATATCTTACTTTTGGTCGGGCCTAAGTCTTTCATAAACCGTCCCAGTGAGTCAAGATCACCGAAAGTATGCATGGGAACGAAGAGTTTTGGTTTGACAATTTGAATGAACTCGGCGGCCCCGGCCCAATTGGGCAGCCGCGGATCGGTATTCTCGAAAGCGAGGTCGATCTGGTGTTGGGCTAAAGCTTCAATAGTGTTTTGAAAGCGCTCCTCCATCCAGCGGCGTTCCTCGGGAGTGAAATCATCCCAACTCCATTTCGCCAGATCGCCGCCGAAATAAACCGTTAATCCTTCATTTTGAATTAAATAAGCCACTCCCAGGTCATTGCTGGGAAAGGACTTGATCCGTATTTTTTCCAGTTCATAAGCTTCCGACGGTCTTACAATAACGCAGTTTTCGCTCTTGCCAAACCGAGGATGCTTTTTGATAATATCCTCGGAGAGAATAAATGTGGATTGGGAGGCAACTTTGGCCAATTCCATAAGCTTCGGATTAAAATGGTCCTGGTGACTGTGGGAGGCGAAAATAAAAACTTTTGAACCCCGGAGTTCATTGGTTACGACCTCCCGCATTTTAGCGGTGAGAAAGCGATCATCCGGGTAGTCGAAGAGAAAAGTCCGGGATGACTCTTTTAAAATAAAACAATTGTGATAAATATAGGTAACGGTCGCTTTCATATTTCCTCCATCCTTACTTACTCACTCACCATTTCTTCTTCTGCTTATTCTTTTGATATTTGTTTTTATGTTTTATCTTACCTGAATGATAATTTGCTTTGCTCTTTAAGGCGTGAAATTTAGCCGAGCCTGGTTTAATCCCGAGTTGCTTGGCGATCTGGCCCCAGCCTTTGTGTTTATTTTTTTGATAGACTACCACTACTCGATCAATAGGCATCCCACAGAGAACGGAAAGTTCCGCTACCATGAAAATGTCGGACGGTTGCATTCTCAAGGAGACATGCATGTATTCGATTTTAGAAGCGGATAGATTGTAACTCAGACCGATATTAGCCTTATAGGAGCCAAAATCCAGCCGCGCCGCCGCGTTTAACTCGGTGAGGGCGAAATCCAGGCCGGAGTCGGCGCCGGCGGTAGGGATGAAGAATGTCAAACTAATGACCAAACAAATTAACGGGACCAGAAAATGTCTTGATTTCATAATAAAGCCTCCTCGTTGTTTTGGCAAGATGATTCGGGATGAACCCCGGTTTCCCTGCTATGGAATTTTTGGGTTAAGTTAAAGAAAAGCTGACTTTTAGAAGATGTTCAGATAATTTATTGGCGAAGGGAAAAAGTTAGGAAGGTTTTTCCAAAAAACTGGCGAAAATACAATAATCGGATTGACTTTTTAATAATTCACTTTGCTCTGATGCGAAAGGGGAATGATTATGAAACGGGTAACATTGATGCTATTTTTAGCGATGGCCATCTTTGGTTGGGCAAAAGAAACCCCTTATGGAATGGCCGAGGATTATACTCAAACCTTTCATATAACTAAAGAAGCTTCCAGGAAGATATCGGATTACGACCAAACCCAGACATTTACAATTCCGGAAGAGCCTTTGACATTTACTACCGAAGTGAAATGGCAGGCTGAAGTGGAAAATAGACATTTGAGTGTAAAGAAAGCTCCCTATTTTAAAATTTACGTGGTCGACAGCAAGGGAATTAGTAGGGAGGAAGTGTCTCTCGGTGAAGGTAATAAGAAAAGCGGAACCATCCATTTAAAACCGGGCCATTTTTGTAAGTTTCAGCTTTATACCGGGCAGTTTAAAAGCATAATCGGTACTAAACATGCCGCAGAAGTTAAAGCTTCGTGTGAATACCAGACCTTAAGGGTTACCGCGAGCGAGCTTAATACTATCGGCTCCTTTAAACTGAATGTCGCCGGCCCGGAAGGATGTAAATGGCTCTGGAACCTTCCCGATGGGAAAGAGATATCGGGTAATATGGTTGAGGCTACCTTCAAACCGGGTGATGCCGAGATTTCGGTAGTCGATGAAGGGCTTAAACATTCGCTGGCTTTTAAACTAAAGGTTCCGGAAGCGGTCGAGGTGAATCCGGTAATCTCCGCGACTAGCGGTTATGAGGAATTTCCAGTGACAGTAGCCGCCAATATCAAAAATCACTACCAGTCATCCTCCGTTTGTTCCTGGGAAATCGGCGGCGGAGAACCGGTCCGATCCGGGGTAAACTTCGAACATACCTATAAAAAGACGGGCGTCTATAACCTGAAATTAAGGGTTAAAAATAGTCTGGGGCCGACAATTGATAAAAATTGGACCATAACTGTAAAACCCTTTACAATTACGACTAAACCTTATACTTCTCCCGATATGGGGGCGATGCCGCTGGAAGTCTATTATAATGCGAATGCCAAGGTATATGGGCAACCTTCTAAATTGAATTTTCTATGGGACTTTGGTGATGGGACCACCGCCACGAAAGAATCCGGGGAGCATGAGTATGTGATGGCAGGAGAATACCTCATAACTTTAACCGTAACCGATGAATATCATCCGGATCTGTCTTTTGAGCCTTGGTCAAAATTAATAAGCGTAACTAAACCCAGACTGAATTTGAAGATTAAAGCTTCACGGCAGAGCGGAACCATTCCCTGTCAGGTCCAATTTGAATCCAACCTGAAAGTTGAAGGCGGCCCGACGGAAATAGAATATCTTTGGGACTTTGACGATGGCACAACTTCGACAATGACCAGCCCCAAGCATACTTTCTCAGAACCGGGCCGGTATAAGGTAATTTTGACCGTAAGGGACCGGCTCAACGAAAATGAAGTCTCCGAGTTGGTAACGGTTGATGTGTTGCCACCGTTAGTGACTTCCCGCAGCACATTGACTCCGTTGGCTGGAAATGCCCCTCTGGCGGTGCAAGGTGAAGCCGTTCCCGAAATCAGCGGCTCTCCTACCAAACTGGATTATGAGTGGTATATTGACGAGCTGTTGGTTCATAAGGGAAAGAGTTTACGGCATACTTTCACTCAACCAGGCACATATACGGTGATTTTAAGGATCAGCGACGATCTTCCCGGCCATAGTGCCCGGGCCAGCCATACATGGCAGGTGAGGGTGGAAGGTCAAAACCCTGGTCAAGGTCAAGGCCCAAACAAACCGGAGAAATAAACGGGTGAATGTAAGGATGAGAAACAGGCTTAAATTACGTAAAGACCAAAAAGAACAGATGGTCTCGCTTGTCAAAGAATATTTTTTAAAGGAACGGGACGAGGAGATTGGAGATCTGGCAGCTACTATTTTCTTAGATTTTATTATCGAAAAGATGGCGCCGGTATTCTATAACCATGGGGGTTCAAGACAGTATCGGCTATCTCCAAGAGAAGCTGGATGATTTATGTGATTTGGAGATTTGAAGGACTTATCAAGTTTTTAGCGAAAGGTCTGGTTCACCCAGGTAATAAATTCGGCTAAGGACATTACTAGGATATTCTTGTTCCGGTTTTTCTCACTGGTGTATAACTTTAAGCCGGCTGCCCGGCGTAACCAATTAATCGCCCCAGGTTTAGCCCCTTGGCCGTCTATGATGATAATGATATTGGTTTCCGGCATTTTTTCGATGCAATTTAAATATAAATATGGGAATTTCTCATCGACACTACCGGATGACTGTTGCCATTTGCATTCGATCCGGTATTCGCCATACCGTTGCGACTGGATCTTAAACTCGGTTTTGCCCTTATGGCCGTAGATGGTTTCATAAGGGACATTGGTCAGCAGCAATTCATCGCCGTATATGTTCAAGCCGTTGAGATATTCCTTATAGGGTATTTTACGAAAGCCCTTTTGTTCCAAGGCACTGATCACGACCGACTCCAGAGTGCGTCCTTGGGCATTGGCTATTCCGCCTTGATTCTCCATGTTAATCTCCTTATTTAAACAATGCCAGTATTTCCTCGACCGAATTGCGGTTGTCCCCGTCGCAACTGATGAACCGGCGCACCGGGAAGATCTGGATTTCTTTGGCCTTTTGATAAATATTTAAAATGAAATCGGTACGATGATTGGAGATTAAAACCGGAATACCGCGTTCCGCCGTGCGGGCCGCAACCCTTGCTAATCTTTCTTGCTCAGCTCGGCCAAATCCCCCGGCGCTGTAAGAAGTGAAGTTGGAAGTCTCGTTTAACGGTTCGTAAGGAGGATCGCAGTAAACCAGATCACCATGACGAGCTTCGGAGATCATAGTTTCAAAATCGATACAGGTAAACTTGGCATTTTTAAATTTGGTATGGAAATGGATCATTTCTTGCTCGGGAAAATAAGGCTTCGCATATTTGCCGAAAGGAACATTAAATTCGCCTCCGGCGTTATAGCGGGACAAACCGTTGTATCCATGCCGGTTCAAATAGATAAATAGCGCCGATTTGATAAAGATGTCGGTTTCCTGATTGAATTGTCTCCTTATTTCGTAATATTTTTCTGATGTATTGTTTTCCCGAGTAAAATATTTACCGCAGAACTTGATAAAAGCAGTTCCTTCACTTTGCAATACTTGATAGAGGTTGATTAAGTCGGCGTTGATATCATTCAACCAATATGATTGATAATCGGTATTTAATGATAAGGCGCAACTACCGGCGAATGGTTCCAGCAGCCGGACGCCTTGGGGTAGTTTGGCCTTGATCCGTTCAACTAAACGATATTTGCCACCAGCCCATTTTAAGAAAGGACGCATTGGGTCTCCTGTAAAATTAGAGTTAAAAGGGGTGTGAAGAGGCATGAGGCGCGAGGTAAGAGTGTGAAAGTAACGCGCTGCCGGCAATGCCTTTTCAATTAAAATGTCTCGATAAAGGTCCAGGGTAATTAAGAGCTTATTACCTTATACGTTATTTTATCATAACTTGATGGATAAATAAAAAAATTTGAAAGAATAAACATTACCAGCAAAACCGATATCACCATCTCGGGATTATGATTGAGGAGATTGTCATCCCGTAATCTATTTTTTGTTATGGGGGTCCATAGATGAACCAATTCGAAATGGTATTCAATTATAAGGATAACCAACTATTAAGATTGAGTTTTAATCAGTTGGCCAAAAGCTCCTTCGGAATCGATTTTGAAGATTATTATCAAAAAGGCTTTTGGAATAACAAATTTATTTGTTATTCATATCATGACGAGGGTAAGGTTATTTCAAATGTTTCCGTCAGTTTTCTTGATGTAGTGTTGAACGGAGGTAAAATCAGCGCGGTTCAAATCGGCACGGTCATGACTCACCCGGAGTACCGCGGCCAAGGGCTGGCCGGAAGTTTATTGAAATACGTCTTGGAGAAGTATCAATCCGAAACGGAACTGATATTCTTGTTCGCCAATAAAACAGTTTTAGAGTTTTACCCCAAGTTCGGCTTCAAGCCCATCAAACAGAACTTGTTTATGAAAAATATCGGTATGATTAAAACCATAAACCATGATCAGCCTCGGAGGTTGGCGATTAATAATGAAAACGATTTAAATTTAGTCTTGCGCTTATCCTCGAAAAGAAAGCCGATCTCAAGGGTTCTTGGGGTTGACAATGCTCAATATTTATTGTTTTTTTACTGGATGTATGTTTTTCGGAATGACTTTTATTACTTGGAAAGGCTCGATGCGATTGCAGTCTATCGAATTGAGGAAGAGGAGATCCATATTTATGATGTAATCAGCCAAGCAGATCTCAGCTTTGCCGATATCATAGAGAGAATTGCCTCTAATGATGTGAAGAGGGCTATTTTTCACTTTACCCCTGACTTTAAGGATCTGGAGACGGAGAGAATTTCCTACGAAGATGACCAGCTTTTCGTGAAGACAGAATCGGTTAAGATACCGGAAAATTTGATGTACCCCGCTATCGCCCATGCATAAATAATATTTCCAATTTTATTTTTGATGGAAGGGATTCGGTAATAATTACAGTGATTAGATGATAGAGTAGAAATAATTGGAAAAGGATTAAGGAGGAGTAAAATGAAAACGATGTCAATCACATATTCAGACATGCATTCCGGAAAATCCCGGCTGAAAAAGGTATTGCTTTTCTGTGGCGTTTTATCTTCGGTGTTTTATGTGGCAACCGATATTCTAGTAAGCTTGCAGTATCAGGGATATAGTATCATTGACCAAAATTACAGCGAGTTACTGGCTACCGGAGCCCCGACAAGACCAATCATGCTTCTGATTAGCGTTATCTATAATTTACTTGTAGGAGCTTTTGCGGTTGGCATTTGGTCGTTGGAAAGCCCGAAACGGATTGCGCGTATTACAGGCATCATGATAGCCGTTTATGCAATCCTCAGTATGGTGACACCTTTGTTCTTTCAGATGGATATGCGTGGGGCTGAGATGACGCCGCGGGGTAGCCTACACCCTTTAATGACGGTGGTAATGTCGCTGTTCATTGTACTGTCAATCGGTTTTGGGGCCTTTCTACTCCAAAAGCGATTTCGTTTGTACTCATTCGCGACGATCGTAGTGCTCCTCGTGTTTGGCATTTTAACATCTTTGCAGGTGCCTTTGTTAGAAACTGGGCGGCCCACGCCTTTGATGGGATTTACAGAGCGCATTAACATCTATGCCACTATGCTATGGTTTGCATTATTGCCAATAGCTCTTCTAAAGGTTGAAAAAAGAGAATACTTAATCAAGACTGAAAATACTTAACCGGAGACGTTCCACCAAATATCGGCCTTGTAGGTCATTCGTAAGCGCGATAAGATTACAATAAATTCTTCTCCGTATGCGATTGAGATCTATTTTCACCTTGGTTTTATTGATATCGACAAACTATTAGATTTATATCGAGAAGATATTGGATTTAATTCTTATTTTCTAATTTTAACAAGGGATAACCGATTTGACCTCGAATTAAGAATTTACAACAATAAGTGAAGCGTAGCGAGGTAATAAAATGGACCAAATCAGACTGGGACGGACCAATTTAATGGTGAGCCGAAGCGGATTCGGCGCTCTTCCGATTCAAAGAGTCAGTATTCAAGAAGCGGGGCGCTTACTTCGGAAAGCTTACGACCGGGGAATTAACTTTTTCGACACCGCCCGGGTATATACCGACAGTGAGGTGAAGATCGGCGCCGCTTTGGCGGACGTTCGGGAACGGATCATTATCGCCACTAAGACTGCGGCTGAGGACAAGAAGACTTTTTTTGAACATTTGGAGACAAGCCTTCATAATTTGAAAACGGACTACATCGATATTTACCAGTTGCATAATCCTAAAACATTGCCCGATCCGGACGATTCCGAAGGCCTTTACCGTGCGTTATTGGAAGCCAAAAATAAAGGAATGATTAGATACATCGGTATTACCAACCACCGGCTGGATGTGGCGATCGCAGCGGCTGAATCCGGTCTTTACGATACGGTTCAATACCCCTTAAGTTTATTATCGAACGAAAAAGATCTCGGATTAATCGGCATTTGCGCTCAAAAAGACGTAGGCCTAATCGCCATGAAGGCATTGTCGGGGGGGTTGATCAATAACGGTAAGGCGGCTTTCGCTTTTCTGAGGCAGTATCAGAATGTACTACCTATCTGGGGTGTGCAAAAAGAGTCCGAATTGGATGAATTCCTCGCTTGCGAACAAGAACCGCCGGTATTAGATGAAGCGATGTGGCAAATTATTAATAAATTCCGCGCCGAGCTTAGTGGTGAATTTTGCAGAGGATGTGGCTATTGCCTCCCATGCCCCGCCCAAATTCCAATCCCGACAGCAGCGAGAATGGCGTTATTTTTAGGACGGGCGGTCTATCAAAGTTATTTGACCGACGAGTGGCGGAAAGAAATGGGGCTGATCGAAAATTGTATTGACTGCGGCCACTGCCGCAACCACTGCCCCTACGAGCTGGACACGCCGGAGCTTTTAAAGAGAAATCTACAGGCGTACCGGGAGTTTGACGCGAAACATTCTTAAAAGATGATCCATTGATTTGGATGATATGGATTCGTGTTCAACAACTAAGCATCGGTTTAAAGATTTGTTTTTAGCCGTAAAATAAGAAAGAGCCTTTTTTAAGGCTCTTTCTTGAGTTTGTTCAATCCCAAAAAGATTTTTGAGCGGTAAAACAAAGCCCCAGGATATCCGGGCCGGTATGGGTTCCAATCACCGGCGAGAGCCTGACTAACGGGACCGGTTGACCGGCGACTTCCTCCAATTCCTTGGCGTAACTCTCGGCTTCCTCCCGGTTGTCGCCGTAATGAAGCCCGACTTGTTCCAGTCCGTAGACGGCGATATCCCTTTTAAACAACTCCAAGACGCGGTTTTTAGCATTTTTTAAGGTGCGCACCTTTTCATAAGTAGTCATTGTTCCCCGTTCATCGAACCAAACGATGGGTTTAACCTGGATCATCGATCCGATTAAAGCCTGGGCGCCGCTAAGCCTGCCGCCTTCATACAAATAACGGAGGGATTCCACTACAAAGTAAATCCTGGTCCGTTTGCGCATCTCTTCCAAAGAAGCGACGATTTGCTCCCGGCTTTTTCCGGCGACGGCCAATTCGACTGCTTTTGATGCCATGGCGGCTTGGTTTAAACCGCTTTGGTAAGAGTCGACAATTGAGATCTTATCGGTTTCCAGCATTTGTTTTGCAAGATGAGCTGAATTGTAGGTCCCAGAGATACCGTTAGAGATCGTCACACAAATTACCTCGCCGCCGGATTCGATCACCGGGCGAAACGCTTCTATAAAAGAATTGGGATCCGGTTGGGAGGTTGTAAATTTAGAGCCGGCCCGTTGTTTGCTGTAAAATTCCTCGTAAGAGATTTCCAACATCTCTTTTCTGGAGGTGTCTCCTTCCCTGATATACAAAGGGACTGGAATAATGCCGTATTTTTGATACTCTTCATTAGTAAATGAGGAGGTAGTATCGGTTACGACTTTGATCATGAATCAAACTCCTATCCTATAAAATTTACTTTATTAATTTCTCTTAGATCCCGATTCCTCCTTTTTATTTAGTTGAATTTTTGAAAACTTATTTTTTATGCTCTTTCTAATTGAGGGAAGCGCATAATTACCTTAATAAACCCTTTTGCCACAATATATTGTGAGTCAAAGCTTAAATCATGAATTGATGCAATTCCTTAAATTTAATAAAAGGGTCTTTTTTGAAGATGCCGAATATTTACATTCGAATTAATCGTTAATAGCTATACGATTATTCTTAACAAGTATTTTTAAAACAAAGGAATACCTGATGCGGATGGAGATCGTCCGGGAAATGGCCCCGGAAGAAAAGGAATTAGAAAAGAAAAGGCTTGAGTTAGCAACGCTAGAAGCGGAACTCGCCCAACGAGAGTTGGAATTGGTTACCTTCCAGGCGGAGTTAAATGCCTTCCGAAACCGCTATCTCCAGGCGTTGGGTAAACTTTACGCCGAATTGGACGCTATTTTGGCCGATTTGGCCAATCTTCAGGCCTTAAGAAAACCAGCCTGTCATCAAGCTTGGAAAAAAGCTGAACAAGCCAGGGCCAAGGCGGAGGAGTCCGCTCGCAGCGCTAAGGAAACAAGGGGGCAATCAAAAAGTTTTAAGCCGTCGGAAAAATTGAAGAAGTTATACCGGGAGATCGCTAAGAATTTTCATCCGGATCTTGCTGGAGACGAAGAAGAACGGACCAAATATCAACAACTCATGGCTGAGGCTAATCAGGCTTATAAAAGCGGGGATGAACAACTTCTCGAAAAAATCTATACTCAAGGAAAACACAGCCCGGAATCGGTTAAAGGCGTAGGCGCCGGAGTTGACTTAGTGAGGGTAATTCGGAAAATCGCCAGTATTGGAAAGAGGCTCGAACAAATTGCCTCCGAGATGGATCTCTTAAAAAGATCTTCCCTTTATCAACTCAGACTAAAATATGAGGAAATGAAGGAGAAAGGGATCGATCTTTTGGCGGAAATGGCGGGCTACCTAAATCGGCAAATTACGGAGGCCTGTATTCGCCTAAATCGAGCCAAGAAAAACAAATAGTTTTCCACCCCGGCTTCCTTCGGGCATTCGGGCACATGAAGAATGAATACCGACAACAGTGCGTTCTTACCCACTTATGCTTCGCGCCTCTTCCCTATATTAATTGGAATATTTTGTAGGTGATAATTTTTTAAAAACGGGGTGTTTGGAAACAGTGGGCAAAGTATCATCCGGATCCCTTGTCAGATTGGGAAACCAAGAATTAACCGAATATTCCTCTCCCATCTATCAGCGGGGATTGCAATTAGTCAAGGAGTTGGAAAAAGACCGAACCATCTCTTTTCCCGATCCTGAATTAGAGGCCGTAGTTCGTATCAGTGTCGGTAAACCTGATGGAGATTTAAAGTCCAAGGATATCAAAAGTTTAAAAGTATTAAATGCGCCCCGCCATAATATATCCAGTCTCCAAGGGATTGAACAATTGGTTTCCCTAAAAGAGATTCATTTGATGGGAAATCAAGTCGAATCCCTAGATCCCCTTGAACACCTAGTCAACCTCCGGATCATCAATTTGTCACATAATCGAATCACAAACCTTAAAGGATTGGCGAAATTAAAGAATTTACACCGTTTATATCTTGGACGCAATCAAATTAATGATCTTCAGCCATTAACCGGGTTAACCAAATTAAAAGATTTGGTCCTTTCTTATAACGAAATTGAAGAAATTCAAT
>JBLNDC010000527.1:0-3815 GCA_050261255.1 Bacteroidota bacterium | reverse complement strand
TTAATGTCCTTAGAAATGGTTGGGAGCCGCATCTTGGCACCGACTTTCGGCAGCTCGATTTATATTTGGGGGGCTTTAATAGTAATAGTAATGGCCGCGCTAACTCTGGGGTACTATTTTGGAGGGCGTTATGCCGATCGGTTTCCCAGCTTATTAATGATGGGCGTAATCTTAACCGGCGCTGGAATTTGGGTTGGGCTGTTACCTTTTTGGACTACCCCCGTCAGCTATTATTTTACTGTGCTTGGCCCTAGATTAGGCTCGTTGATGGCGGCATTGGCTTTCTTTTTTGTACCCAGCGTGCTGTTGGCAACCATATCTCCTTTCGCCATTAAATTGACTAGTGATAGCTTATCAACGATTGGAAATACCGCCGGCCGTTTGTCAGCGGTTTCCAGCGCCGGTAGTATCGTGGGAACGTTTCTGACGTCATTTTTTCTAATTCCTTTAATGGGAGTTCGTAATATTGTTTTGACCCAAGGTTTGATCTTACTTGGCCTCGCTTTTTTGGTTTTAGCCCGTCAAGGACATAGTGCCGGGGATTTCTTGACAAAAGAGGAACTATCCTCTTATTTGCGGCGTATCTTAATAATTATCATTGTCATCAGCTTGTTGTTGCTTGGTATCTTCGGGATGATAATACCTAAAAAATCCTCCTTTTTCTATGATCAATCGCAGATTCTATATGAGCGGGATTCATTATACCATCATATCTTGGTTGCGGAAAGCGGTTCCATTCGGAACCTGCATTTTGATAATTCTTATCAAAGCGCGATGGACATTGATAATCCGTTGGAGATGGTCTTCGACTATACGTCTTATCTTCATTTAGGCGTTGTCGTCCGCCCTAACCCGGAACGGGTCCTCTTTATCGGATTGGGTGGCGGATCGACCCCCAAAAAATTTTTAAATGATTATCCTTCCCTCAAACAAATTGATGTGGTTGAGATTGACCCTGAGGTGGCCAAGGTAGCCTATGATTTTTTCAATCTGCCCAACGACCCTAAACTCCGGGTTTCTGTAGAGGACGGGCGGTTATTAATAACCAAAAAGGCCCGGGAGATAGCTGCCGGGCGAACCGCCCCCTATGATCTGGTAGTCATCGATGCCTATTCGGAAAGCACAATTCCATATCATTTGAGTACCTTAGAATTTTTGGAAGCCACCCGGAAGGTCCTTAGCCCTGAAGGAGTGGTGGTATCGAATATTATCGGGGCATTGTCGGGAACGAAAAGCCGCTTGCTTTATTCGATGACCCGGACTTTTATGAGTGTTTTTCCACAGGCTTATTTGTTCCCAGTCGGTTATTGGGACGGCAGTAATGATGAATTAGAGAGGAATGTAATTCTGGTAGCGACCATGAACCAAGAGTTCTGGAATGGGAAGATATGGCAAGACCGGGCTGAGGAGTTTCAAGAACAAGGCTTCATTAAGGAAGAAGTCGCTAATTATGTAAAGACTGTGGTCAATAATTCTTTAGTGCTTAATATGATCCGTAATACTAAAGTCCCGGTTCTGACCGACAATTATGCGCCGGTGGATACTTTACAACACCCGTTATTATAAAATTGTTTTCGGAAAACCGATTAACTATGTTGAATAAACCCTTCATTAAGTATATGAAGGGTTTTTAGCACATCCAGCAAAGCTAGAATCTTATCGAACCGAGTTTGATTTACCGGGAACAAATAAAATGCACAATTGACTTTAAAATTAGAAAACCAATGACAGGAAAACAACCTAGAAACTTCAAAGTTTCGGCAAGGTCCACTGGCTTTATTTGATTCAGGCCTTCCGGTGCCGGGTTTACTTAGATATGGGAGAAGCGGCCAGGGTGGAGGAATGGCTGGCTTCCCGCCAACTCAATCTCTTCGTCGGGGTTAACCGGATCCGGGAGTTTGAACTGTTGGTATATGCCAGGGTGCTGCTGGCCAAGGAGCGCCGACATGATGCTAAACTTCTGCTACAAAGGCTCCTTTCTTTCACCGAGGAAAACGCAAGGCTCCATAGTCAGGTGGAGGTATTAAACCTGCTGGCGTTGGTGGACTACCAAAACAATCATCTGCCCGGCGCCCTGAAATACCTGGAAAAATCCCTAACGATAGGGATGGCTGAAAGCTATGTAAGAAGTTTCTTGGATGAATTTCTTCCCATGAACCGGCTGTTAAGGTATTATACCACATCGCGCCGAAAGCGAACTAATCAACAAGTCGCTCAATTGACGGATTATGCTAAGGATCTGTTACGGCAGATGCATGAAAGTTTTCCGGAAACCATGGAAGCCTATAATGAGGCTGCGTCCGCCGGGATGAAAGAGCTCTTGACGGAACAGGAACAAAAAGTGCTGGAATTGTTGGTTCAAGCGAATACGAATAAGGAAATTAGTCTCAAACTAGGTATTGGTTTGAGGACTGTTAAGACCTATACGGCGAATATATATAGCAAACTGGGAGTGAAAAACCGCGCCCAATGCGTGAAGCTGGTCCGTGAAGCCAAGTTGTTGGAAAAGCCCTGAAATTTATGGGATAAATCAAATGTGATGTTGCAGAGATACGTACCTTGTTGGCACGTGTCTTTTTTTTGTCGTACTTTGGTACGATGCGTAGTTATCCATTTTACGCTATTATAAAAATATCCTTTATTATCTTGATCGAAGGTTAATTTTAATTTATGTACGATCAACTCCCGCACATTTTATTATTTGTGATTGCCGTCTTATTCATCCAAGGACTGGCGATTTATGCCTGGCGTTTACGGTCCATGCCCGGTGCGTTACCGTATGCCGCGCATAAGGCGGGAATTGTCCTGTTGTTGCTCTCTTTGCTGATGGCTTCAATCAGCGCTCAATTTTCCGATAAACTTCTCTGGATCCGGATGTCCTATGCCGGAACTTTTCTGGCTACGGAGGTTTGGTTGGCGTTAACATTGCAAATAACCGGCCGGGGAAAATGGATGAACCGTTGGACCATTACAGGCGCACTGGTGGTTTTGGCAACCTCGCTTGTCATCCTCTTCTCCGATGAACGGTACGGCTTATACTGGAACCGGATCTGGGCGACCGGGCAAGGCGTTCGCGAGATTTTGGGAATTTGGGGCTGTTTAATCGTTGGTACCGGTTATTTGGTGTTATTGGTTAGCACTTGGTTATTTTTCCAGCGGTTTTTACAACTCCGGGGCATCCTGCGAGCCCAGGCCGGGATTATGGTTGTTTCCACTTTCATTACGGTGACCGGTTATTTGTGCTGGAGGATGGGGGCCACTCCGGTCATTCGCCAGGATTCACTGGCAGCCGCCTTTCTTATCTCCGGTCTACTGGATGCCTTTGCTTTTTTTAAATTGCGGTTGTTTGACATTATGCCGGCGGCTCAGGCCATGGTAACCCAAATGATGGGGGACGGCCTGGTGGTGGTGGACAAACTGGGAATTGTCGTGGGGATCAATTCTGCGGCAGAGCGGATCATTGACAAATCATACCCAGAAGCCTGCGGAAATACAATCGTGAATCTTTTTGAACCCTGGCCGGAATTGAGCGGCTTAGCCGACCGCCGAAAGGCGGAGAACGCCGAATTCATCATCAACGGGGAGTATTATAACGTAATGGTTGCTCCCTTGTCGGCTTGGGGTACGGGATTAATGGGTTTAACCATTGTTTTTCACAACATCTCCGCCGAAAAAAAAGCCCAAGAACTGTTAATCCAACAAGAACAAGCTGCGGCAGTCATTAAGGAAAGGGATCGGCTCGGCCGGGAACTCCATGACGGCCAAGGGCAACTGGTAAGTTACTTGACAATGCAACTGGAAGCAGCCCGTTCCTG
>JBLNDC010000526.1:0-4498 GCA_050261255.1 Bacteroidota bacterium | reverse complement strand
CCAGGCAGATAATCTCGATTACGGATGCTGGCAAGTCTTTGAAATGGAAAAACTGATGAATACGCCAGCGGCGGTGGCTCCAACACTAAATTACATATTTCATAAACTGGAGCAAAGATTTACCGGAGCTCCTACTTTACTAAATATTGATGAAGGATGGATGTTCCTTGATAATTCGGGCTTTGCGGACAAGATCCGTGAATGGCTAAAGGTTTTACGGAAGGCAAACGTATCGGTCATTTTTGCAACGCAATCACTGGGCGATATCCAAAAAAGCGTAATTGCCCAGACAATTATGGAAGCCTGTCATACAAAGATCTATTTGCCAAACCCCAATGCGCTCAGCCACGAGATTGCGCCCATATATGAATCTTTCGGCCTTAATGATACTGAACGAAATATCATTGCTTGCTCGATACCGAAACGTCAATATTATTATAAATCCTTAGCCGGTTCACGGCTTTTCGAATTAGCGCTGGGACCTATCGCTTTAGCCTATTGCGCCGCAAGTTCAAAAGAAGATCAAAATATGGCTATGGAAATTTTGAAGAAGAAGGGCAAAGCCGGCTTTAATGAAGAATGGCTGAGATATAAAAAATTGCCCGAGACGGCGGACAGTTACCGTGAATTTATGGAGGACGCAACTCAAAAAGAAGTAGCTGTATTAAGGTAAACTTCACAAAAAAATTTTAAGGAGGGAAAAAATTTGACTAAAAAATCAACCTCTCTAGCAATGATATTACTATTAAGCTGTTTATTAGCTATTTCGGGATGCGGAGGAACTACCAAACAAGATCAAACCACTCCTACTCCAACACCTCCGATAGCTCCAGCAGCAATAACAGTTACGCCTGCAGATAAACAGCTTACCGTCGAATGGCCAATGGTTTATGGAGCTACAGGATATGAAGTATATTATTCAACAACAAACGATCCCAAAACCGCAACTAAAGTTACCCAAAGTTTTACCGGAACAACTTGTATAATTACCGGTTTAACAAACAATACAACTTACTATGTATGGGTAGTAGCGGTAAATAGTGCTGGGAAAAGTGATTATAGTTCCGTAGGAACTGGAAAACCGATTTCGCCTATTAATCCACCGGTTGCACCTTTTATTCCCACATTAACAGCGAGGAATAAAGAAATTGTTGTAAATTGGGTTGCTGTTGCAAGTGCCACTAATTACGATTTAGCTTATGGAACTTCAAATGATCCTAATACTGCAACAGTAATATCTGATTTAACAAATACAACATATACGATTACCGGGCTTATAAATAGTACAACTTACTATGTATGGGTAAGAGCTAAAAACAGTGAAGGAGTAAGTGGATATAGTCCTGTAGCCACAGCAATTCCTCAAGAAGCAAAGGTAAATTTAACTGTAACTGTAGTGGATAGTGCAACTAATCAAAGTGTAAACGATGCCGTTGTTACTATTCCAGGGCTTTCAAGTGCCTATTCTTCCGGTGGAACAACGTATTTTACCGATGTTACAGCGGAAAATGATTATGTGACAACAGTTACCTCATCAAAATTCGCTACTACTCAAAAAACTATTCATGTAAATTCTACGGACACTCAAGTAACAATAAGTGTTACGTTATATTCCGGCAGCATAACTGGACTTGTGAATTCGCCGTCTTCTTTTTCAATAATTTTAGTTGAGCAAAACAAAATTTTAAATTATGGGTCTTCATCGTACTTTAACATTGATACTCTCGCGCCAGGAACTTATCATTTGAAATTCGAACGATCCGGTTATGCAGGGATAATTAAAGAAGTATCAATAAATTCAAATAATGTTGATTTAGGAAGTCTTAGTTTTACTACGGTTTCTCCTAAAGGAGAAGGTCATAGGAGTAATGTTGAATATTGGTATGGACCTTCTAACGGCCATGGAGGTCCTCGTACTTATTTTACTATTCAATATGGTCAAACTATTACGGTTGAAAGTTATTTGCCTGTTCATTTGGATGGTGGTTTCATATATAGTAATGCCGGTGTTTCATATTACTATCGATGTGTAGAAAGGGGAGGGACCGGAAAATATAGCATTGGTTATTGGTCTGAACAAGTATTTGCGCCAGCAGATAGTTATTATATGAATACCAATAGTTACGATAGTAGTTCCTATATGAGAGTAACTCATGTTTCTGATCTAGAAGCTCCAAAAATTTCACTTTCAAAAACTTGGTTTAATTCCAATATCGGTGAGCAAATCTCTGTTAACGTTACAGATTCAGTCTCTGGAGTTCAATCGGTTTATTATACGATTGCAAATAATTTTACGACTACTTATCCTTCATCCAGTATGAATTCAATCCCCGCTTCAACAGCCATTCAATTTACTAACAAAGGTGTTTGGTATTTACATGTTCGGGCAACTGATACAGCGGGAAATGTGAATTATTTGATTGAAGGTCCTTATTTAATTCAATAGAAAATTTCAAAAATCTTATAGGGAAAAGGTAAGGAGTCGAAACCATGAAAAAAATATTCAAATTGATATTTTGTCTTATGATTTTAATAAGTGTTGTATTTATAGCCTATACACCTCAAACAGATGCAGCAGGTATGCCGGTTTTCGATGCCACAAACTATGCCCAAAATGTGCAAAGTTACATGGATCAAATCAGGAACACCTTGAATTCCTTTACGATATTGTCAAATCAAATGACTCAAATAGCGTATGAAGCGCAAAATATGCAAAAAATGAATAGCTCCATATCCGGCTCAAGTGTTTTAAGTATTCAGCAATCGATTGCGAAGATGATGAACTTAATTCAAAATATAAAAGGCATAGCCTTGAATTATGAAAATGCCCAATATGCTTGGGATTCAACTTACCCCGCTTTTGAAAAATATAACGGCATGAGCGGCGGCGATTATGCGAATCAGAGCAAAATCATGAGGACCCAAACCAGTAATGCGATATATGACGCTATAATAACTCAAGGTCTTATAGCTCAAATTGGAAATGATTCCGCAAATTTAATTACGCTTTTAAATGCCTCAGCCAGTGCAGATGGAGCGCTTGCTGCCATACAAGCCGGGAATCTTATTTCCGCTATGGTAGTCCAACAATTGATGAAAATTCAGCAATTAATGGCAACCAGTTACCGCGCTGAAGCGTCCTATTATCAAGAAAACGTCGAAAGGCAAGCCGCGGCAGCCGCCAATGTCTCAAAAATGACGATTAATGCCAAAAATACTTTAATTGGACCAGGTAATGGCGACGGATTTCCGGATTTTTAGTGATAAAGGAGGATTATTATGACTCCGGATACAGGAATACTCACACAACTCTTACAAGATTTCCAAAATGTATTTACGCTAGGTTTATCAAATATCCAGGGTGACGCGAATTGGCTATTGGCGGCGTTTATTCTTCTTGATGTAATCATCGTATTGTTATTCAATGCCAATAATCCGGACCTTTTAAAAGTTTTATTGGAAAAAATTCTATTCTATGGATTTTTCATTTATGTGGTGTTGAATTATCGTTATTTGCTAAATGTAATTATAAAAAGCTTTGCAATAATAGGGGCAAAAGCTGGAGGATATAACATATCCATGGAAATGCTCTCCGATCCTTCGGCTTTAGCCGAACAGGGAATATATGTATCACAACCTATTTGGAACCATGTAACAAGTTACCACGGTTGGGACGCATTGTTTAATTTAGGTGACATTATCATCAATATTATCATGGCCTTGCTTATCATGGCCTCGTTCGCGATTATAGGGCTTCAAGTTTTCGTTACCTATCTTGAGTTTTATATTGTTGGTTGTCTGGCTTTAATTTTAATCCCTTTTGCAGCAAATAAACATACCGCTTTTTTGGGTGAAAAAGCTATCGGGGCAGTCTTTGCCTTTGGTATAAAATTAATGGTACTTTCGTTTATTGCCAGCGCAGCGGTCCCGCTGGTCGCAAAATGGCAACTGCCGAAAGACCCGGAATTGCAAATGATGATGTACACATTACTTGGCAGCGCTACGATAGCGTTTTTAGCATGGGAAGCGCCAAAAGTCGCGGCAGGATTATTGGCAGGCTCTCCCTCAATATCCGGAGCATCGGCAGTCGGATCGTTCGCAGCCGGAATGGGAGTTGCCGGGGCTGCGGGAGTTACCGCAAGAAATACAGTTCAAGGCATAGCAAGAAACATAGGCTCGGTAGCCCAGGCCGCCCAAGCCGGCGCACATGCAGCCGGAGGATTCCGGGGAGCTATGGCCGGCGTAGGAAGGTTGGTAATGGCACGTTCCTCTTTTGGTCAAGGCAGGCAAGATACAAACCGGGCAATGAAGGCCCATGCGGCGGCTATGAAGTCGGCCGGCATGAAAGACCGTCTGGCGTCATGAAAAGGTATCGTCATGTTATCGTCTTTTTAGTAATTGTTTTAACGGTTTTCTTAGGTTTAGAGATTGCGGCAAGATTAACGACACCTTGCTATTATGTCAATTTATCACAAAGTATGCCTGCCGGTCTATATAA
>JBLNDC010000525.1:0-3285 GCA_050261255.1 Bacteroidota bacterium | reverse complement strand
TAATTCCCGGGACCAGGGCGTTCGCATATAACAAGGGAAGGCTACTGGAGTTTCCCCCTGAAACAAAGTGAACCGGCAAATGAAATTCTTCCCTCAAAACCCGGGCGATCGAGACTAAGGCCGCCAGTTTTTCAGGGCTGGGTTTTACCCCGGCGAAACAAGAAAAATTTGCGCCCACTCCAATAACGTCTATATTGTGTAACTCTTGACAAAAACGAGCCATCGCAGGGATTTGGCTTTCTAAAATCCCTTCCCGCCGGTCGCCCAGATCCACCATTAAAAAAACCTGATGCCGGACGCCAAGTCGGTCGATGGCTGCGATCGTTTCCGTTTCCGCGTTCAGGCTAGTGTCGGCGAATTGGACCACCTTTCGCAAATCATTGATGCCGGGGAGCCTCAACAAAACTCGATTTACCCCTGGGAAAACATTATAACGTTCCAGGTTTTCAATCCTTGAATCGCCTATTTCCTTTAAACCGGCGGCAACCAAAGCTTCAACAACCTTAAAATCGCCGGCGACCCCTTTCACCACTCCGGTGAGGGTAACACCCGAACTGCGGCAAAGTTTTTGAATACTTTGATAATTATGAACGATCTTCGGTATATTGATAACTACTCGCGGTAAATGCATATTATTCCTTGGCATCCTTTGTTTGCTTGATCCGTTTAAGATAGGAATGGATTTCCTGTTCATAACCGCGATCAGTAGGTTGGTAATAGTTTTTATCCAAAAGGTTAGCCGGCAAATAATCTTGCCGGACAATGCCTCCCGGATAATCATGGGGATAAAGGTAACCGACGCCGTCCCCGAGCCTGGCGGCTCCCGGATGGGAAGAGTCCCGCAAGTGAGCGGGGACCGCTTGATTCTCAAGATCCTGGACATCGGCCATGGCTTGATTGATCGCGCTACAACAAGCATTGGACTTGGGTGCGGTAGCGATGTAGATCGCCGCCTGCGCCATGGGAATCCTGGCTTCAGGCAGGCCGACCATTTCTAAGGCTTGGGCGGCAGCGACCGCAACTAATAAGGCCTTGGGATCGGCATTGCCCACATCTTCCGCAGCGTGGATGATCATTCTCCGGGCAATAAATTTGGGGTCTTCCCCAGCGCTCAACATTCGGGCTAAGTAATAGACGGCAGCGTCCGGATCGGAACCCCGCATTGACTTGATAAAAGCGGAGATGGTATCATAATGTTTTTGTCCGTCACGGTCGTAGACGATAGGCCGCTGCTGAATACAATCGGCGAAGATCTCCAAGGTTAAGTGAATTTTACCTGAATCCGGATCGGGCTTGGTAGTTAGCACCGCCAATTCGAGGGCGTTTAAAGCGATTCGGGCATCTCCGTCGGCCTTATTTACCAGAAACTCCAAGGCGGTCTCGTCAATCTCCACCCGGTAATCGGCTAGACCGCGTTCCCGATCCTGGAGAGCTTGATTCACAATTCGTTTCAAATCATCACTATGTAAAGTATTAAACCGAAAAATCATACTTCTGGAGACCAGCGGCGAATTCACTTCATAAAGGGGGTTTTCAGTGGTAGCGCCGATCAATAATACGGTTCCATCCTCCACCGCTGGCAGTAACGCGTCTTGCTGGGATTTATTAAAGCGATGAATCTCGTCAACGAATAAGATGGTTTTACGCTGGTAAAATTGAAAACGCTCCCGGGCTTCGGTTATTATTCGCCGGATATCGGCCACACCAGCGGTCACCGCATTGAGACTCTCAAAAGAGGCGCTGGTTGTATTGGCTATAATCCGGGCTAAGGTTGTTTTTCCGGTGCCGGGGGGTCCGTAAAAGATCATCGAGCGTAACCGGTCCGCCTCAATCGCCCTCCGGAGTAATCGCCCCGGCCCCACAATCTCATCCTGTCCAATAAATTCATCAAGGTTACGGGGGCGCATTCTGGCTGCCAACGGTGCTTCTTTTTGGAGATTAACTTCCGCGCCGGATGAAAAGAGATCCATCATCGTCACCTCTACCGCTTAATATTGGAATGTATCTTAGTTTTAATTAACTATAAACTTTAGATAAATCACTGTCAAGCAGTACTGAATATTAAAAACAAAAAGAAGGGGGTTGTAAATTGTACAACCACCCCTTTTTGATAGCAAGCGAAAGGTTATTATCTTTTGGCGATTTTCATCATTTTCACCATACCTTGGGGGCTGACTAAAAATCGGAAGACTGAATCTCCCCGGCGCGCCTGGTAATCGACTTGCCAATTATCATAATTATAATCGATGTCGATTAATTTCCCCAGTTCCACCGAGTGGTATTCCGCCCAAGTCTGCGCCGCCCGTTCCGCTTCCGAAAGCGTTTTTACTTCGCCGTTCCCGGTAGTAGACGTGTTTTCGAAACCTTTCCACGAATATTCAGGTGAGAAACCTGCCACTTGTTCCGGCAAAACCCAGTTGCCTTCTTTGAGGCTGACATTAACCCGGTAAGGCCCTGAAATTCGATATTTTTGAATATTACCGGTAGCAAAAGTCATTTCAATAACGGAATTATCGGGAGACCATTTATAAGGAACCACTGTGGTTGCCAGCCCTAACCATTCGCCTTTTTTCTTGCCCTCCAGATTGCCGGTGACGATAAAATCCCCTTCTCGGTAGGCTTTGATCTCCAATTTGAACTTGATCGATTCCCCTTTGCGATCATGGTCGGCGTCAATTAATTCAAATGTGCCCGGGATTGACAATTCCACTTGGTCATCGAGTATTACCTCATCCGGTGTAGCATCACTTGGAATGATGAACATCAAACAGATACCCATCATTAATCCGATGATCAGTATTTTTTTTAACAAAAAAATCACTCCGTAGATTTTTTACCAAATCTCATTCCAATTTAGATCCACGCTTAGCTGCGCTAGAATTGAAAGCGGTAGAATCAGCATTTGGCTTTACGGAGTAGTTTCGATTTTATTTTTAACAAACCTTTATGTAAATATAGCCAAGGTGACCAACATGAGGTGGTGAGCTTTTAATATATGCCGGCTTTCACCGTAAACCTAAATAGAGGCTTATAGGAAAGCTACCTTACTAATGACCTTAACCAGCTGATTTTTATCCAAGGGTTTGAGTATGAAGTCGCAAGCGCCCGCTCTTAACGCTTCCAAAAGATCTTGCCGTGATCCTTCGGTGCTGCAAATGATGATCTTAACCTGTTGGTTATCTCTGATAAAATGGCGAATCGAATCTATAACATCGCTATCGGGCATGTAAAGATCCTTGATAATTATTTCCGGACGCAAGCTCGCGGAAATATGATTGGCCTCCT
>JBLNDC010000524.1:0-13110 GCA_050261255.1 Bacteroidota bacterium | reverse complement strand
TTTATCCAGATCAAGCAATAGCACTAAACGATCCCCGAAATTAGCCACGCTCTTCAAATATTTGGTTTTATCTCCAAAATTAAAGGCCTTGATATTTTTGATTGAGATTACGGGGATAAATTCCAAATCCAAAACCCGCTCCGCCGTAATCCCAAAGATGCGGACGGATTCAACCACGATGGTCACTGTGGCGTCGTCATAGCCGATCGGCTCAAGCCCGAAAATCTTCCGTAAATCGATGATGGGAATAATTTTACCTCGATAACTGGCCATCCCTTGGACATTAACAAAATTACTAGGCATTTTTAAGGGCGCCATATAATTTACGAGTTCCAATACTTTTAGGGCCTCGATCCCAAATTCTTCGTTATCAACCGTAAAGATGATATATGGCTCAGTCTGTTTGACCTCGGTATGCCCGGTGCTGAAGTTTTCAATTGAATGGCTGATTTTTAACATTAACCAAAACCTCCCCGGCGCTTCTTAAGCTAGCGCAGGTTAGTTCGTTTGTAAGTTATGGATATTGATAATTAATGCGATTTCACCGCCGCCTAAAATAGCAGCCCCGGAGAACATCGGATTATTCGGCAGAGCGGGGTTAATTTGCTTAATTACGATTTCTTCTTGTCCGATTAATTCATCTACGATTAAACCCATCTTGCCGCGACCGCTTTTAAACACCACCAACGGGACTTCTTCCCCATCGAGGGAATTTTCAAATCCGAATAACTCTCTAAGGTCAACAACGGGAAAGGCTTCCTGGCGCAAGGTGAAAACCTTCTGATCGGCAACGCTGTGGATTTGATCTTTTTCAATCATCAAACTCTCCAAGACATCACCGGATGGTATCCCGAAAGGTTGATGCCCGGCCTTAACTAGTAAGGCTTGAATAATTGCCAATGTTAATGGTACTTTGAGGTTGAAGGTGGTCCCCTGGTTCAGCCGGGTATCGACTTCGACATCCCCTTTTAGGGAGTTAATGCTGTTTAAAACGACATCCAGCCCCACTCCGCGTCCGGAAATATCGCTTATTGTATCGGCCGTGGAGAACCCGGGAGCGAATATCAACTTATAGGCTTCTTCATCACTGATTTTATCGTTGGTTTTAATGAGCCCATTTTTGATGGCTTTTTCCTTAATCTTTTCGATATTGAGCCCTCTTCCGTCATCGCTGACGCTTATTACGATATAGTCGCCATCTTGATAAGCCCCTATTTTGACCCGCCCCACTTCCGGTTTTCCCATGGCCAGCCGTTGTTCCTTGCTTTCCAACCCATGGTCAACCGCATTCCGAATGATATGGGTTAGGGGGTCAACCAAATACTCAGCCATTTGCTTATCGATTTCCGTTTCTTCTCCAAAAACAGTGAGTTCAACCAGTTTTCCGCTTTTCTTGGCCACATCCCGGATAATCTTGGGAAAACGCGAGAAAAGTTGCCGTACCGGAACCATCCGCAAATCAATTATATCTTCTTGAAAATAGGTAGTAACTTGTTCCAGCTTTTGAACTGTTTTAGTCAGTTGGTTCCATGTGTCCGGTCCTTGATAACCCAATTGGGTTAATTGAACCAAATTGGCTTTGATATTAAGCAAATCGCCGACATTATTCAAAAGCTTATCGATTTTTAACGCTTCCACCCTGATAGTACGGTCGTTGAATACCGCCGCTAAATGTTCCTGATGTTCCGGTTGGGTATTAGGATTGGTACTAGTATTGGTATCGGTTTTGGCCTCTTCCGGACGATATACCCATTTTCTAAGCCTGGTCTCTAAAGCGTCATTAATCGGATAAGTGACAATGGTCTTTTCTTGCTCGGGGGTCAATGTTTTTTCGACCAGCAAAACCGCTTTAAAGATATCAAATTTTTCCGCCGCTAGTTCCTGAACGGGCGGGACCATTTTAAAGATCGAACCGTACTTTTCCAGGTACTTGACAAAGACTAACGCCGACGCGGATTTCATCGCCGCATCGAGCGAAAATTGGACTTCGACTCCGTAAACGTCTTTTCCGGAACTCTGCCATGAGGCAACCTCTTGTTTTTCCGAATCATTAAGGATCAAAACGTTATGATAGCGATCGATCGGTAAATTCTCCGGGGCGGTTTGAAAGTTGAACTCTTCCTTCCAGTGGCTGAGTTGGTCCGCCTGGTCCCAGCGGCCGCCTTCAATATATTCGAGTACCTCGTCGCAGTATTGGATTAAAGTATCGATCTTGGCCCCATCCAACTGGAACACTGTCTTACGGACACCATCAAATAAGTTTTCCACTAAATGCATGGTGTCTTTAAGATCATTCAATCCCATCATTCCGGAAGATCCCTTGATATTATGGGCCAGCCGAAATAATTCGTTAATTACCTCGCCTTGCTTGTCGGGATTTTGCTCAAGCTCCAGAAGGATCTCGGTGAACCGATCCAGCTGTTCACGGGTTTCATTTTTAAACAATAAAACTAAGGAATCTTCCATATTAGCGGCTGTATCACCCATCTGACTTCAGCTCCTTCTCCAAACGCCGGACTATAACTGAATTATCCATTAAGTAATAATAAATCTTCCGTCCGGAGTAACCGCCTACATCCTTGGCAATTATCGGTATCTTTTTTTGATTGAGATAATTAATGGTGAAGTTGATATTGACGGTTGGAACATTGGTATTTAAGAGGTCAAGATTCTCAACCACTTGCGCTCCGCCAAAGACTTTCGCTTTTATATGCGAAAGGGAGCCTCCCAGCTTTAAAATTTCATCGATCATTAAATCGAGTGAATCCGAACCGAACCAACCCGGTTTTGCTCCTTTGGAACTTTGATAGTATGGGCTTTGTTGCGGTAACATAAAATGGTTCATCCCGCCGATTCCCTTTTGGGCGTCAAATAAACAGACGGCGATACATGAACCGAGTAAAGTATAGATCACTACTTTGGGATCATTTGAGACATAATAATTACCACTATAAATGGTTACCATTTTTTTATCGTTCAACATCGGCGGAGACTCCGAGAGGATTAATGAAAATGAAGGTTCCTTTTAGTTTATCGGATTAAGATGCGAATTTCTTGAATCATTTAATTCTTAATCAATACATGTCCGGCAACTATTATTGCGTTTTTTCCCAAATAATCTCATAAAAATGGATAGTAAGGACATAATTATAAACTGATAATTGTCAAAATGAACGCGTTATTGATAATTGTTCACTTATAGTTCTCTAGGAAAGGGATTTCAATGTTTAGCCGTATCAAACAATACTGGAATAAAATACCTCTCTCCAAACTGACCTGGAACCAACTGCTTCTGTTTTTAACCTTTACCCTTTCAGCCGCGACACTAGTCTTTTTTTATCTTCCGTTGCCATATTCGTTAACTCCGACAGCCTCGGAAGTATACGATCGTCACCATAATCTGGCGGCCACTTTTTATCTGCAAAACCGTCTCCCGGTTTCCCTGGCTGAAACTCCGCTTTTTCTACGCCAAGCATTCCTGGCAGTTGAGGACCATCGCTTTTACCATCATCGTGGAATTAATCTGGGACGGATCGGCAAAGCCCTAATCACTAACGTAATCCACCAACGCCTGGAGCAAGGGGCGAGCACTATTACTCAACAATTAGTCAAAAACGCTTATCTGGACCAAAAAAGGACCATCATTCGGAAGCTAAAAGAATTATTCTATACCGTCAAAGTAGAATTGCATCTCTCCAAAGACCAAATTATGGAGAATTATTTGAACCAAATTTACTTCGGCCACGGCGCATATGGAATCAAAGTAGCAGCCCAAACCTATTTCAACAAAAACTTGGGAGAACTGAACCAAGCGGAAATGGCGTTATTAGCCGGTTTGCCTAAAGGGCCGGCTTATTACTCGCCTTATAGCCATCCGGAATCGGCTCGCAAAAGGATCAACCAAGTTTTGCAAAGGATGGTTGATTGCGGCTATTTAAACGCAGCTCAATTCGAACGCTACGCCCGACAACCGCTGCATTTGCCGGGTTTACAAAGGAAAACGCAACCGGCCCCTTATTTTTTAGATTTGCTCCAAGCGGAACTGGAACAAATTTTCCCCAAAGCTCAAAGGCTTATCTATACCGGGGGGCTAAGGATTGAGTCGACTTTAGATCCAAAGCTCCAAGTTTTGGCTGAAAAATCCCTGCTTAAAGGTTTACCCAAACTGTTGCATGATAAGAACGGCTTGATCCAACCTCAAGGGGCTTTAATTGCCTTAGATCCCCGGACCGGTCAAATTATGGCTTTGGTTGGCGGGACCGACTATCAAAGATCCGAATTCAACCGCGCCGTCCAAGCCAAACGTCAACCAGGCTCCTCTTTTAAACCGATCTTATATGCAGCGGCTCTTAACGGAGGATATACCTTGGCGAGCCGGATTGATGCTACGCCCCAATCGTACAACGTCGGGACTCAAGTCTACCAACCCCTTGATAACCAGACCAACGCTGAACGGGGGGTATTATCGTTACGAGAGGCTCTAACCTGTTCCAGCAATGTCATCGCCGTCAAGTTACTCAATCAGATCGGATTTGAACCGGTGATGGATATGGCCAAAAAGCTGGGAATTGTTTCTACTTTACCCCGGCAGCTATCGTTAGCATTGGGTTCAGGAGAGGTCTCCCCTTTGGAACTGACCAAAGCTTACATCCCCCTCGCCAACGGCGGCTACCAAATCCATCCGACCACTATCCGTCGGATCTTCGACCATAAAGGGCGGCTTTTATATCAAGCCCCGCCGGCCCATCCTCGGGTCTTAAACCCGGGGGTAGCCTACTTGGTTACCCAAGCTTTAACCGGCGTTTTTGAAGCAGGCGGGACCGCTTTCAATATTCGCCATTTAGTCAATCGCCCGGCGGCTGGTAAAACCGGAACCACTGAAGACAACCGGGACGCTTGGTTTATCGGATATACGCCGGATTTATTAGTAACGGTATTTGTCGGTTGTGACCATAATGAACGCCCCCTGCCTGGTTCAGGCAACCGAATCGCCGCTCCAATCTGGGCCGATTTCGTCCATAAAGCCTTGGCGAATCAGCCCAAGCTCGATTTCATCATCCCGAATGAAGTCGTTAAAATCCAAGTTTGCAAGGAAACAGGTTCTAAGGCGACAGCTTTTTGCGAACAAATCCCAGAATACTTTTTAGCCGGGACTGAACCAAACGAATACTGCGCCAAACACCGTTTCATCAAGCTCGAAATCTGTAAAAGAACAGGCTTACTCCCCGGGCCTTATTGCCGTACCGAAGATGAAACCTTTTTGTTGGGGGAAGAACCGGTCGAAATATGCGAACTGTGCCGCGAAAAAGGTTATTTCCTTAAATGGCTGCGGGAACTTTTCCGGCGTTAAAGAAAATTTGGGGATTTAGGAAAACATCTCCCTATCCAAATATTTCAAAAAAAAATAAAAACTAAAGATTAAAGCCGGAATCAAGGATATCACCGGCTTTTTCCTTTTATTAGTTTAGTCAAAGCCGGATCAAAGTATTTGGTATTATTGCCGAAAATATTAGTAACGGAGTATAAAACGGATTAAGGAATTGCATAATTCTCAATTTTAGCGAAAGAGATGAAGCATGAATTTTAAAGAAAAGATTTTATTTGCTATTTTTATCACCCTTATAATTGCGCTCTTATTAACCTTCAACAACCACCCCGGTTGGACTGTGGCTGTGGTTAGGGGGACTAGAGCGGAAAACCAGATCCGCAGATTCAGAAATGTGCGGAACCGCTCCGAATACCGGGACCATTTTAAGGCCTTGGCGGATCTGGAAGATCAAAAGGTTGACGTCGTCATCATGGACTATTTATCAATCTTAAATCTTAAACATCAATCTGAGGAAATAGGTTTTAAATTGGCAGGGGAACGCTTAACTCATACCAAAGGGAGAGTCGCTTTTAGACTAGAGGATAACTCCCTACGCCAAAAATTCAATCAAGCCCTGTCGGAATTGATTGAAGATGGGACCTATCAACGGCTTAGTTTAAAATATTTCGGCATCGATCAAGATTTAAGCCGGACTGTAAAAACCACCGGGGTAACATCCAATGATCAATCTTGGGATAAAGTCCGCTCTAAAGGGGTTATCAAGTTCGGGATGATCTTCAATAATCCACCCTTTTGTTATTACGATCAACAAAACCGGTTGGCCGGTTTTGAAGTGGAATTGGCTAAAACAGTTTCTAAACGTTTGGGGATTAAATGTCTATTGCTTGATGTCCAATGGAATGGGGCTGTTGAAAGATTAATCGCCCAATCATATGATGCGTTTTGGGCTGGAGCCAATAATTTTCGACCATTCCGAAAGAAAATAAAACTTTCCGAGGCATATTACGATTCAGGAGCACAATTGGTGGTTAAACCGGATTCGCCCATTACCGGGCTTGGTAATTTTGAGCGAAGTATATCAGCTTTTGATCTATTGTTTAGAAGAAGATCGTTTTAACGAAAAATAGCGCGCCGCTCCATGGTTTTGTTGATTCGGTAATCCAGATTAATTATGACGGAATGGTTAATATTAAAGTAATATTCAAAAATTTTTAATATCTAAAAAATTAGTTCGTGTTAAAATGGTTCGCATAGGGGTGATTATTTTTATGACAACTAGTAGCAACTTATGGAACCAAACTTTGGAGACGATTAAACGACGGCATAGCGTCAGGTTATTTACTAATGAACCTATTCCTGACGATCACTTACTAACAATCCTCAATGCGGCCAATATGGCCCCTTCAGCCCATAACCAACAATCCTGGCGTTTCATCATCATTAAAGGCGAAAAGAAAAAGGAATTGATCGAATTAATCAACTCTAAAGCCTCTGAGTTTCCAAAATCATCGTCGGTTTTACTTAGAATGGCCTCGAGGTCCATTGCCGGGGCTCCTGTGGTAATAGCCGTAGCAAATACGGGCGATCTAATTGAACACGGCACTAAACTATTTCAAATTAGCCGGGATAGGGCTTTTGACTTTTTTAGAACCATGGAGATTCAAAGTTCAGCCGCTGCAGTCCAAAATTTGTTGTTGGCTGCCACCTCTTTGGGATTAGCAACAGTTTGGCTGGGGATCTTATTCCTAATCAAAGATGAAGTACTAGAACTACTTGGAGAACCAAATGGAGAGTTTATGGCGGTCATTCCCATCGGATATCCAGCCAAAGAGAGTAAAGGGCCGGAAAAGAGACCATTGGAGTTAATCATTAAACGTTTCAATTAGAAAGTCGTCCCCCGGCTTTCCATGGGCTCAAAGTATAAGCTAATAAAGGGATGATAAATAGGCAAATCAAGGGACCCTCCCCCTAATTTGTTCGCCTCAGGCCTCGCGCCTCTTGCCTAAAACGGCAAGCTTAAAATCCGCCGTCCCTTCCGGCTCCTTTCTTCTGACGTCTTAATTCCTCAGACTTCGAATCCCCAATCTGTTGTTGAAAACTTACGCTCATTATGGAGGATTCAAAGTGTAGAAGTAGAATTTAAGGCAATAGATTATTGGATTAAATTTTTAAAATTAATGATATAGGCCGATATCAAATTACATTGGAAAGTCCCTTTGAAAAATCTGTTTCCTAATTGCCTCCTAGCAGGCAACCATCAACCATGACGACATTAGCTCAATTCTAAATCCGGGACGGGCTGGAACTGCTGGTTATCCAAAGTAGCAATTGGTGTAAGGAGGATAATTTTTGATAGAATATCAGGAGTTTAAAAGAATTGCCGGCCAACTAGTAGGAATTGACCTTAGTGAATATAAAAGCCAACAAATGGATCGTAGGATTCATTCTTTAATCCAGTCTTGGGAGGTCCAAAATTACGATCATTGTTTGGAATTGTTAAAGACTGATCCCCGGCGGTATAAAGAATTTGTCAAAAAGCTAACCATCAATGTATCGGAATTCTTTCGCAATCCGGAGCGTTTTGAGGAATTATGGCGGCGGGTGCTCCCCGAATTATTAAATCAAAGCCCCCATTTGAAGATTTGGAGCGCGGGATGTTCCAACGGAGCTGAACCTTATTCAGTAGCATTAATAGTACGTGAACTGGGCGCAGCTGATCGGGTCCAAATTTTCGGGACCGATATTGATCAAGTGGTCCTGGCTAAAGCTCGTGAAGGGGTTTATGAATACAATGACCTTAAAAACCTGCCCTCAGAATTTATAGATAAATATTTTGTAATTCAAAACAACCGGTATTATTTGAAGGATATTGTAAAAAGTATGGTTGAATTCTTAAGTCATAATTTATTAAAAGACCCGTTTCTTAGTAGTTTTGATCTGATAATCTGCCGCAATGTGGTGATCTATTTTACCGAAGAAGCTAAAAGAGTCCTTTACCAAAAGTTTTACGATTCTCTAAAACCAGGTGGTTATCTGCTGGTAGGAGGTACCGAACCGCTGTTGAACTATAAAGCATTAGGATTCACCAGCAATTCAGTTTCTTTTTATCAGAAATCATTAAAATCAGAAACTTAAACCGGAAGGAAAATCCCTTGATTATCGGTAATGGAGTCGACTTGATTGAAATTTCCCGCATCGCCAAAGCGATTGAAAACCCCCATTTTTGTGAGCGGGTTTTTACCGTAGCCGAGATTCACGAGAGTAAAATGTTAGCTCATCGATTGGCTGGTTTTTTTGCCGCCAAAGAGGCTGTTCTAAAAGCCATGGGAACCGGATTATCCAATTTTTCATGGCAGGAAATCGAAGTCCGACACGATCCCAAAGGCGCCCCGTTTTTGGAACTTACCGGCAAAGTCCGGTTATTCTTATCTGAAAACCGGGTCAGCCGGGTTCATTTAAGCATTTCCCATTGTAAGGAATACGCCGTGGCTCAAGTTATTTTGGAAGCGGGCGATGAATGATGAAAGTGGCGACTGCCGCTGAAATGAAACAAATCGACCGTCTGGCTCAGGAAGAATTCCTGATTCCCGGAGCGGTCCTAATGGAACGGGCTGCTTTGGCCCTCCGCCGCATTATTCAGGAAAGATTCGGTTTGGCCGGACAAAAAATATATATCTTTTGCGGCAAAGGAAATAATGGCGGGGACGGGCTGGCTCTGGCAAGACTGTTAACTGAATCCGCCGCCGAAGTTAGAGTGGTTTTGGCTTTTGAGCCTTCCCAATTTTCCGGCCTTGCTTCGCAAAATCTCTCCGCTGCCGTAAAATTCGGGCTACCCATAATTGATTGGCAGGAGATCAGCGCCGCGGAATTGCAACAGGCCGATTTAATCGTCGACGCCTTGCTTGGGACCGGGGCTACGGGCGCTCCCCAAGGAGCCCTGGCCACGATCATCGACATGATTAATAAGGCAAAAAAGCCCGTCGTCGCAGTGGACATCCCTTCCGGGGTTAACGCCGACAACGGTCACGTAGGCGCAACTGCCATAAAAGCAACTGTCACTGTCACTTTCGGGCTGCCGAAACCCGGATTATTGGTTCACCCAGGCGCGGAAGCCTGCGGCGAATTAATAATCGATCCGATCGGCTTTCCCCCTTCGTTACTAGCATCCGATAACCTAAAAATAAATTGGTTAACAGCCCCGGAAGTTGCTGAATCACTGCCGGCACGAATTCCAACCGCGCATAAAGGCAGTTGCGGTCATGTCCTGATTATCGGCGGATCAATTGGAATGACCGGAGCCGTTGCCTTGTCTACCATAGGGGCATTACGGGCCGGCGCCGGTTTAGTGACCGCCGGGATTCAAAATTCTGATGTTTTTCCGGAAAAACCGGCCGAAGTGATGGTCCTCTCCTGGGACCGGATTTTAGCCCTTTTAGATAAAGCGGCGGCGGTCGTTTTTGGCCCCGGGGCTTCCACTGTTGAATGCAGCCGGGATTTATTCAGGGAGCTTTTGGCTAAATGCAAAGCGCCTTTGGTCATCGACGCCGATGGGCTGAATCTGCTGGCGCTGGAGCCGGTTAACTTGGGGGAATTTAGTTTTCCGACGATCCTCACCCCCCATCCCGGGGAAATGTCCCGGATCTCCGGATTACCGGTGGCCGAGATTCAAGAAAACCGAATTGAAATCGCCCGCCGTTTTGCCAAAGAATGGGGGGTGACCTTGATTCTCAAAGGCGCCCGCAGCATCATTGCTGATCACGAAGATCATGTTTTTATTAATCCCACCGGAAACCCCGGAATGGCTACCGCCGGAATGGGTGATGCTTTGGCCGGGATTATCGGAGGATTATTGGCCCAGGGAATGCGCCCCACGGAAGCGGCAGCTTGCGGAACTTATCTTCATGGTTTGGCTGGAGACTTGGCCAAGGAAAGGTATGGCCCTATGGGAATAGTTACTACCGACTTATTAAGCGAATATCCGGCAGCGGTCAAGAAGGTGTTGAATAATGAGTAGATACCAAGATACTTTTAGGCCGGTTTGGGTTGAGATCGATCTCAATGCGGTCCGGCATAATTTAGCAGAAATTCGGCGGTTAGTCGGCCCGTCGGTCGAGATTATGGCGGTCGTTAAAGCGGAAGCTTATGGACATGGCGCGGTCAAGATCGCTCAGACCGCTTTACAATCCGGGGCTGACCGGCTTGGGGTCGCTTTGCCCGAAGAAGGAATCGCCCTCCGGAAAGCTGGTATCACAGCTCCTATTTTGGTCTTTAGTCCCCTCCAAACCGATCAAGCCAAAATTATGGTCCGATATGATCTCACTCCGACCATTTGCATGCTGGAACCGGCGGTGGCTTTGTCCAGAGCAGCTACCGCCGCTGGAAAAGAGGTCCCATTTCATGTGAAGATCGACACCGGGATGAATCGGATCGGGATTCCCGCCCACGAAGGGATCGTTTTCATCAAAAAAATGAAAACGCTTCCGGGAATCCTTTTTGAAGGGATCTTTTCTCATCTGGCTACCGCTGATGAACGTGATAAAGAATATGCCCGGTATCAAATGAAAATTTTCAATAAGGTAATTGTCGATCTTAAAACCGAAGGGCTACTTCCTCCCAAAGCGCATTTGGCCAATAGCGCCGGCATCATTGACCTCCCGTTAGCTTATTATAATCTGGTCCGTCCCGGGATAATCCTTTATGGAATGTACCCATCCCCGGAGGTTGAAATTGATCGGATCCGGTTGCAACCGGCGCTTTCCCTAAAAACAAAGGTGGTTTTCAAAAAAAGAGTCCCTCAAGGGTCAGCCATCAGCTACGGGCGAAAATATGTCACCCCCGGGGAAACCACTATCGTCACCATACCCATCGGATACGCCGATGGATGGTCCCGGAGGCTTTCAGGCAAAGTCGAAGTCTTGATCTCCGGAAAAAGGTTCCCGATTGTCGGTGCGATTTGCATGGATCTATGTATGGTGGATGTAGGTGATGAACCGGTTGAGATCGGCCAAGAAGTGGTCTTAATCGGTTCTCAAGGAGCCGAAAACATAACCGCCGAAGAAATCGGCGCTTATTTGGGCACGATTAACTATGAAGTAACCTGTATGATTAGTGATCGGGTTCCCAGGAGATACTTGAATGAAGCTCAAACCGAGGATTGTTGAGATTAAAGTCCCACTGCTCACCGGGGAGGAATCGCTAATGACTGTTCGCCGCTGGCTGGTAACCCTCGGCGAACAGGTAGAGATCGACCAAGATCTGGTTGAATTGGATCTTGACGCTCAACCTTTTTTACTCCCTTCACCTTTGGATGGAAAGCTAATCGCAATTGAAGCGGAAGCGGAAGAAACGGTAGAACCGGGTCAAATACTAGCTCTAGTTGAAGCCGACTGATTTTTGCTAATTGCTAGCCGGGGTAATCAAAAGAATGAAAATAGGTTATGGAGCGTTCTTCTATACTCGCGCTTCAAGCCTTGCGCCTAATTTTAGATGAGTATTTTCAAATTGGTGTTAGGGAATATTTGTCCATCTCCATGCATAGACCTATGGTGGAGGTGTTTTTAATGAGGATTAAGATTGTCTGGTTGGTTTTACTTTTCTCTTTTATCTTGGCTTCGCTGGGGGGCGCGGCTGCAGAGGTTTATTTTGAAATGAAAGATCCCCTGGGAGATGAATATGGATATGGGTCCTACCGTTATCCCAGTAATGTTGCTTTCCAACCTTATCAGGGGCTCTTCGATATTACCGAATTTAAGGTCTGGTCGGAAAAACCCGGGATCATTTATTTCGATACCAGCTTCGCTAAGATTACCAATCCGTGGATGGCGCCGGAAGGTTTTATCCATCAAAATCTAAGAATCTTAGTGGATAGCATTCCCGATCGGGGGCAAACGGAACTTCCGAAAAAAGGTGCTTATGTTAGCTTTAACCCCAAGTATGGCTGGGATTTTTGTCTGAAGGTGGTAGGTTGGGGTAATAGCCAAGTACTGATCGATGCTAACGGCAGCTTGAAACAGCATCCTTTAAAGGCTGAAAAACTTGCCGACAACCGGACAATTAGGGCCAGTGTCCCGGAATCCTTGATCGGAACGCCTAATCGAAAATGGAAGTATTATGTTTTAGTCGGTTCCTTTGACGGTTTTGGCGAAGATTTTTTCCGTAAAGTCAAAAAAGACCATGGCGAGTGGGTTATCGGCGGTGGTTCGGATCAAACCATTGAGCCTCAGGTCCTCGATATTCTGGCTTACGCCAGTGGCGGGCATAATCAGGCCAAACAACTGAAATCTTTCGATATTAACAGGGGTAAACTCGCGACACTTGATCCGGTTGGACACGGCTTTAGCGGAATGAACCTTCTCGGTTGGATCGGGAAATTTTTGGTACTGGTTGGTTTAACCGGACTCGGGTATGGAATTTATCAATTAACCGGCAAACGCCAGAAGGTTTTCTGGTTTTGGGTAAAACAACCGGAACTGAGGGAAAAACGCTAATCTAATAATCCGATTATTAAGTTCCATCGGTAATTCCGGTCTGGAATTAAGCATAAATTGGGAAAGGTTTTTTGGTCAATTTTCAAGTATTTCACTTTGAAGACTAAGATGATCCGGTTATTATTGGGTTGACCATTGATCCAATTAATGTTAAACTAATTTTGATTTTAAAACATCGTTAGCTGGAGGAAAAGGATGCACCCTTATGAAGAGTTTGTCAACCCCGTATTGGGCAAACGTTTGCGCCAACTGAATTTGGACAAGGTTTTTCACCAAGGGACGGGGTGTGAATTA
>JBLNDC010000523.1:0-11870 GCA_050261255.1 Bacteroidota bacterium | reverse complement strand
TGACCGGAGCCGGATTTATGAATCATTTTGACGATTTCGCACCGCATTTTACGAGCAGTACTTTCCAATTCGGATATTTTCTTGGAATCAACCATCAGTCTCACCTAGCTTTCATTATGTTAAATTGTTTGAAACATCGGTAAACCGATAGTTATTTTAAGAAGCCAAAAAGACTTTCCCAGTTTCCAACCGGATTTCCCTGGTTGATATTGGCTTTAAGCTTTTTAACGTCAAGCTGATTCACTATACCCTGAACTTTTTCCATTTGCAGAACTGCCAGATTAAAACCTTCCACTACTCCGATCCGGCTGGGGAAGACGTCAAAGGTCATCCAATCGTCATAACCGAATTCTTTGACATAGTACATGAATTCGACCAGATCCCAGAGATTAACGGTTCCCGGCAATAGATCCCAGTCCCAGTTACGGGAGTTGTCATTTAAATGAATATATGGTTTGATACCGAACTGATATAAAAGGGATAAAGATTCTGCCGGGCTTTCCAATGCATAAAGGGAATGGCCGACATCAATGGTGATTCCGACATTAGCCAACCCGGTTTCCTTACAAAGCAAAATGCCTTTGGCAACATCGGATACTGTTGTTCGAACCCTCGGCTCATTCAATTTATACTCGATACTCAAGAACTTTTCGGGACGGTGTTTCGCTCCCTCCCGAACTCCTTCCACCGCCCAATTCCATGCCTGTTGATAATCGACTTCAAAATTATAATCATGTCCGTCATTTAATAACGCTACTTGAACCCGGGGAGAGTCTAAGTCTGCTGCGGCGTCTAAAGCTTCCTTAATCCATTTAACCGCTTCCTGCCGGACACTGGGGTCCGTATTGGTAACCGAACCACGAACGAATTTCCTGTCATTCTTTAAATTAAGATTAACAGCGGCAACTTGAAAATTATTGCGTTTCAGCCCATCCTTCAATTCTTGGAGGTTAACGAAGTCGTATGGATAAACCAACTCCACCCCGGATACACCTTTGACTTTACTTAATAAATCAAGTTTTGCTCCGATACCACGCGGTTCATGATACTTACAAAACCGATCCTGAAGTTCACCTAGAAAACCTGTAATTACTGCTAATTTCATTGGACAAACCTCCTGTATTGGATTTTGAATTTTGAATTCAATTTTTATCAAAAATTTTTATTCACTTAATCCATTAAGCATGTTTTTTTGGGCATAAATACGATTCATATTTTTACGACTGTTTTCAATATGGAGCATCGCCAATTCTTGAGCGGCTCTGGGAGCCCGATGTTCAATGGCGTCTAAAACCCGGAGGTGTTCAATCAACGTCTCACTGGGATGCCGGATCAGTCCTTTTTGATAACTAAACCAATAAATATTAAACATTTCATTGATTTGCATTATTAAATGGTTTCCCGCAATTTCAACCATCCGGGCATGGAAATTTTGGTCCGCTTGCAAATAGGCCTCAATCTTTTCAGGGGTCCAATCTTTGCCAAAGGGAGCAAAATAAGCTTTCAAATCTAATATCTCTTGGTCGGTAGCATGTTCGGCAACGGTCCGTGCGGCTACACCTTCGACTACTTCCCGGACCGAAAATATTTCAATCATTTCTTCAAGGGTGAGCCGTTTTACATAAAAACCCCGTCGTGGCACATACTCCACCAAATTTTCACTGGTCAAACGTTGTAAAATTTTTATCAGAGGAGTTCTGCTTATTCCAAGTAACTGAGCTAAATGTTCCTGCCGGATTTTACTGCCGGGTGCAAGCTTTTTATCCCAGATCATCTGCTTGACTTGAAGATGAATATGAGTGTTCAAATCTTGAAAATCCTGAGGATTTACGTTATTGGGTAACTTCATAATCCGGAACACCTATCCTATCTAAAAATATCACTAAAGTAAGTTGAACTCCGTCAGCTCCATAATTTCCCATAGGTCAAACTGAAACTAACGGGATAATTACTTTGTTTTGAAACCGTAACTATCTTCTCCAAATTACTGGAAAATCCTTGTTGAAATTAAATCTTATTGACGCTGTTCGGAGGAACTTTCCCGCGTAATACCGCTAATATATTCTCAACAGCCATCATGCCCATTTTAGTACGGGTTTCAATGCTGGCGCTAGCGATATGAGGCACAATTACACAATTTTCAAGTTCGGCCAAACCGGGAGCAAGTTTGGGCTCTTCTTCGAAGACGTCTAATCCGGCCCCATAAATTCGCTTTTCCTTTAAAGCTTTAACCAAGGCAAGTTCATCCACAACCGGACCCCGCGAAGTATTAATCAAGATAGCGGTTGGCTTCATTTGGGTGAATTCTAAGGCTCCGATAAAATGCCGGGTCTCAGGTAACAGCGGGACATGCAATGATATAAAATCCGACTCCTTTAAAAGAGTCTCCTTGTCAACATAAGTTGCTCCGGTTTCCCTTTCAAAATCGGCGTTTCTAACCACATCATAATAGAGCAGTTTCATGTCGAAGCCTTTTGCTTTCTTCCCAAAGGCCGCTCCAATCCGTCCCCCTCCGATGATCCCCACTGTTTTGCCGGTGATATCCTGCCCCAAAAACATCATTGGAGCCCATCCATTAAATTTACCCTCCCTGATGAAGCGATCCGCTTCCACAATCCGGCGGGCTACTGCAAATAATAACGCCCAAGCCAGGTCGGCGGTAGTATCGGTTAATACTCCAGGAGTGTTACTCACCCAAATCTTCCGGGCTGTGGCTGCATCGACATCAATATTATTATAACCTACCGCGTAGTTAGCGAAAATTTTCACCCCTTGAGCCGCATCCAAAACCTCGGCGTCGATGGTGTCGGTCAATAAACAAAGCACCCCGTCGCGGCCTCTGACTTTCGTGATTAGCTCAGCTTTGGATAACACCCGATCCTCTTGATTTACTTCCACCAGGCATTCCGACTTTAATAAATCCAAAGCCGGATGAGGTATTTCTCGTGTAACATACACATTCCAATTGGGCATTACTTCCTCCTAGACGATTCTGATTGATGGATAAATTTTGAGTTTTGAATTTTGAATTCAAATTTAGATAATTAATTCTTGCTGATGAAAAAAATTCCTCCTTATAAAATAAAATTTTTTTGGGGAGTCGATATTAATTTATTTTCCAACATTACTAAATATTCATAAAGCTCACTACCGGCTATCGTTGGGACCCCTATCCCCAATTACCCGGACTAAAACATAATTAACTTAGAATCGACGGAAACATAACCAAATAAAAAAGAATCCAAAAGTGGATTCACTTAATTGGGTCTTGACTCCGCCGCTTCCCAGGCTTTCTTCAAAAAAAAGCGCGACTCTTCCCACATATTCAGATTATTTGTCTGCTCAAAACTGAAGAAACCAACTTGGCGTCCCTCAGGATTGACCGCAATCGTATTAACATATTTCATAAGGTAGAGATGGGTTTCAATCATTATTTTTTGGTTACTACGATACCAAACATAATTAAGTACGCCAAGGTCGGAAAGGATATCCGCTTTTACTCCCGCCTCTTCCTCTACTTCCCGTAAAGCGGTCTCCCTCGGAGTCTCACCGACCTCGACATGTCCGGCAGGGATAATCCAACGATTGCGGTTAGAATTGCTGGTGACCAATAAAAATTCAATTCGATTACTTTCTTCGCGAAAAACTATGCCTCCAGCCCTTTGTTCAACCGGTAGTTCGGGCAAGATTCCACCGCCTTTTGATGATTAGAGGCGATTGATTAATCGCCCCTCTAAAATTGTCCTAAAATAATAATAATTAAAACATGATCTTCTGTCTTCTAGCCCAAACATTTTCTAAGATTCCGATCGCGGCCAGGCTGGAAAGCATCGAACTTCCGCCCGAGCTAATAAAAGGAAGGGGAATACCGGTTATCGGCATGATCCCAATATTCATTCCAACATTCTCTAATACGTGAAAGAGAAACATCGAGATAATTCCGGTAGCCACAATGGTTCCGTTTTTATCTCGAGCTTGATAAGCAATCCGGACCCCTCTCCAGATCAAAGTAAAAAAGAGAAATAAAACCCCAAATCCGCCGATAAAACCCAACTCCTCGCAAAGGACAGCAAAAATAAAATCCGTATGGTTCTCCGGTAGATAGCCGAGGCGCCCCTGGGTTCCCCGGAATAATCCTTTACCGAAAAACTGGCCGGAACCCACGGCAATAACAGCCTGCCTGACGTTCCAGCCACTGCCGCGCGGATCCCGCTCGGGATCGATGAAACTAGTCAAACGGGCTACTTGATACTCTTTGATCGGCAATGGAGTACCGAAAAACCGGTGGGCCAAAAAAATTGAGGTTATTCCGAACACCCCGATGAATACCAATATCATCAATTTCCAACCGGGCGCCCCGGCGACATACATCATCATAAACATGATGAAAATAAAGACTAAAGCAGTGCCTAGGTCCGGTTGTAGCATAATCAATAACAAGGGAAATCCGACGTATAGAAAAGGGGTCACAAAATTATAAAACGATTGTAAGCTTTCTTTCTCCGCCAAGTATTTGCCGAAGGTGATGATTAAAAGCACTTTTGATATTTCCGAGGGCTGAAAACCGAACAACCAGCTTTGGGCGCCGTTTCTTACGCTTCCCAAGGGGGTAAGGACCAGGATTAGCATTAAAATATTCAAACCGTACAACAATTGGGACATCCGGTCGGAGATCCGATAATCAAAGAAAAGCAGTAACGCAAATATGGCAAGCCCCATCAAAACCGCAACGGATTGCCGTTTGGCGAAAGAGAAAGGGTCGCCCATGGTGAGGTCGACTTTGGCGTGGGTAGCGCTATAAACCATTAATAATCCGACAATTATCAATAAACCGACTACCGCTAATAACGTATAATCCAAATTCTTAAGTAAACGACGATCCACACCACACGCCCCCATTAGATTCTCTTTACGGCTATCCTAATTATAACTTTAGTAGATCGTAGCGTCCAGCAGAAATTATTCCTAAATCAACCCGCTTTAAGATTTGATAATCTTAATAATAACGGCTTTAAAGCCGCAGATCAGCGCCTAATCCTTTTCACCGGGATATTAGCCACCAAGGATGCTGAATGTTCACCCGAGTTTAATGTTACTTCCATAGATTCCTCATCAATATCCATATATTTAGAGATAACTTCGATCAATTCCTCTTTAAGGGCTTCCATTAGGCCCGGAGCTACATTCGCCCGATCATGCACCAATACCAAACGAAGTCGCTCTACCGCCCTGTCTTTACTGGCTGATTCATCTTTAAAAAATCTATTAATTAAATCCAAAACAAAACCCCCTCATCAACAGTTTAAAAATTACTTTTTCATAAACCGTCGAATCTTATCGAAAATGCCCAAATCATAATCGAGCGACATAAAGGGGACTTCCTCGCCCTCAATCCTGGCTACAATGTTTCGAAAGGCTGTTCCGGCTTTAGTGCCAGACTCCATAACCGACGGCTCACCCCGGTTAGTGGAAACGATAATCGATTCATCGTCGGGAACCACTCCCAATAACTCAATGGCCAGGATGTCATTAACATCGTCAATATCCATCATATCGCCTTTCCTGACCATTTGCTGCCGGACCCGGTTCACTATTAAACGCGGAGCAGGAATCTCATGCGCTTGCAATAAACCAATAATCCGGTCGGCATCCCGGACCGCTGACACATCGGGTGTAGTAATAATAATAGCCTGATCAGCTCCGGCGATGGCATTTTTAAAGCCTTGTTCGATACCAGCCGGACAATCAATTATGATATAATCAAATTCTTTTCGAAGTTCCTCGCATAGCTCCTTCATTTGTTCAGGTTTAACCGCGTCCTTCTCCCGGGTTTGGGCGGCGGGCAATAAAAAAAGATTTTCGAAGCGCTTATCTTTGATTAAAGCCTGTTTGATTTTACAGGTCTTTTCAACTACATTAACCAGATCGTATACTATCCGATTCTCTAACCCCATCACTACATCCAGGTTACGCAATCCGATATCAGCGTCGATCAGCGCCACTTTACGGTTTCTAAGCGCTAACCCCGCTCCAATATTTGCTGTAGTAGTGGTTTTACCCACACCACCCTTTCCTGAAGTCACCACAAATACTTTACCTGACATTAAATAACCTCCTCGAAGTATTACGCTCTATGTTCTGATTGGCTGCTTCAATACTTATACTTTTGATTGAAATAGTTTTGAGTTACTTTCTCCACCACAATCCGGTCATCCCTAATCTTGGCCGCCTCCGGTCCGAAATAACGCGTTTCTTTTTCTCTTTCTTTCTCAGGGGCGCGGGTAAAGACTCCGGCAATCCGAATTTGGACCGGCTTTATCTGGAAAGCGAAAATTTCAGCGAGTTTGTCTCCTTTAGCTCCGGCATGGGCGGTGCCACGCAATTTACCCAAAACCACGATATCGCCGGCAGCGATGATTTCACCGCCTGGGTTTACGTCTCCCATGACTAGAATGTTTCCTTCATACTCAATTCGTTGCCCGGACCGGACCGTTTTCCGAATTGTGACCGAAGGTATCAGATTTTTCTGGTCAATCTGCCGTTTTGCCTTTTCCTTTTTGGGCGTCTCCTGTTCATCTGCGGCCCGTTGAACGACCATCCCGGCATTTTTAATTAATTCCGACAAAAAAGCGCGTTCTTCATCCAGCAATTGACGGTTACCGGTTTTTAACGTAATTTTAGCGCCTTTAAAAAAATCTTTCGACTGATCTAACTGGTTACGGAGAGCATCCATGTATTCTTCAAAGGGACCTGTTTCCGGGATTATCAATGTCAACCCGGATTTGTAACCTTTAAATACAATACCATCGACGTGATTAGAATTGTTATTCTGCTGTAGATTTGCAGTTTCGGTCATTAATCTTTCTCCTGTTGGTTAATGGTGGAAACATTAAAGGCCTGATAAACACTTCTGAGTTTATAACCAAAAGTTTTCGCTACCAATAAGAAAATTCCTCCTGAAATGGGAGGAAGTTTAGAAAACTCCGCTTAAATTTTAACCAGTTGGCGCCGGGTTATTCGCCTGGTTTGAAGCAGGATTCGGCGCAGATTCCGGTTTGGGCTTGTCCTGAGTTTTTGTCTCAACCGGTGTGGGTTCCTTGACCGTCTCGACTGGGCGCTTGGTTTCAGTAACCGGTTGCGTTTCTATATTTTGCGCGGCCGGTTTGCTTTTTTCTCCAGCTGGTTTTTCGCCGTAAGGTTTAGGATCAACCTATTTTTTAGTAATCCCGTCTTCAGCTTTTGGTTTGGGTTTGGAATCATCGTTTTCCGTCTTCTTTTCCGGCGCTATCTCCTGAGGTGGATCCTGATTCTTTTCCGGCTTAATATCGGGCTTGGCTACGGTATTTTGAGTTGGAGCCGGAGTTGATACCTGAGTATTTTTCGTGTTCGAAACTTCTGGTGGTTTCTTATCCAAATCAAAATAGGACTCTAAAATCTTCCGGGCGACCGGTGCAGCTCCCCCGCTGCCGGAGCCGCCTTGCTCAATCAATACAACGACTACAATCTCCGGTTTGTTCGTAGGAGCATAACAAGCAAACACTCCGGAATTATCATAAGGAGGCTTTTGGACCGTTCCAGTCTTACCGGCAACGGGATATTGATCAAGTGGGAAACCTTGAAACACCCAAGATGCCGTACCACCGCTCACGACCTCAGCCAATCCTTGTTGCAAAATTGAATAAACTTGACGCGGCGCTCTCAGATCAGCTACCAATTTAGGTTGAAACTTTTTAATGGTCTCCCCGGACGGCGTAGTAATCTTGGTAATTAATTGCGGCCGGTATACTTTTCCGTAATTGGCTATTGCCGCGTATAATTGTGCTAATTGCAAGGGAGTCACAGTCAAAAATCCTTGGCCGATTCCAAAATGTAAAGTCTCCAAGGGATACCATTCTTTCTCCCTGGTATTCTTCATTTTCCAGTCGGGGTCGGCCACTAAACCCAAACGTTCACCAGGAAAGAGATTAATCCCGGTCGGACGTCCAAACCCGAAATAACGTGAGTACTTGGCTAAAACATCCGGCCCGATTTTCCGGCTTAACTCAGCCATCACGATATTACATGAATTTTTAAGGCCGTCGACTACATTTTGCCAGCCGTGAATCTCACCCTTATCGCCGAAAATCCAACAAGGAAAACGCCCTTTCCAAACCGGGTCAATACCGCCGCAGTAAAATTTTTGTTTCTCGTCGATTTGTTTTTCCATCAAAGCGCTGAATACCGTCACCGGTTTAAAAGTCGAACCCGGAGAGAACTCTCCCTGAATGACCCGATTCATAAAAGGATGCAGCGAATTATTATATAGTTTATCAGCGACTTCCGGTGAAATAACCCCTGTAAAAAGATTGGGATCGAAAGAGGGCTTGCTCACCATCGCCAAAATATCTCCGTTGCGGGGATCCAAAGCGATAACAGCGCCCGATTTGGCATTACGATATCTGGTATATTTTTGAAGATAAACCAATTGTTCGTCTAAAGCTTTCTCCGCTGCCATCTGAAGCTTTTCATCGATAGTAAGATGAAGATTGTTTCCGGGAATCGGTTCGCGATTTTCCAGTAAACGTAATGGCCGACCGCGAATATCTACCTCAAAAACCTTACCGCCGTCGACGCCGCGCAAAACTTCTTCATAGGTCCGCTCCAAACCGGTTTTGCCAATCAAATCGCCCAAGCGGTACTGGTTTCCTTTTTCCTTCATCCCTTCAAGTTCTTGGTTATTAATCTCCCGGACATAACCAAATAGATGGCTGGCAAAATCGGCGTTCAAATAAGAGCGCACCGGGACTTCGTCAACTTCCACTCCGGGGAGATCGAGTTTGGCTTCATAGAGTTTGATCGTAGTTTTAGCGTCAATATCCTTATGAATTGGGATATACTGATAAGGGTTGGTCGTCTTTTTCAAATCCGGCTTTATCTTTTCCCTAATTTCCGCTTCGGAAAGATTCAAAATTCTACTGAGCAGCGAAAGAATTTCCGGACTATTCTTGATATCTTCGGGAACGACCGATACATTATGGGATATCCGGCTCGAAACCATGATTTTACCGTTACGGTCATAAAAAAGTCCCCGAGGGGCGTTTATTTTGATGGTTCGGGACTGATTCTCTTTGGATTTAACCATGTAAACGGTGGAACCCCGCATTATTTGGAGCACCCAAAGCCTGACCATTAAAACCAAAAAAATGATCAGGACTAGCCCGGCTAAGAACCTAAATTTTTGTTCGTTGATTTTTACTGCGGTTTCTCTCACTAAAACCTTTCCTCCAATTAGAGGTTATCAGTCTTTTCTGCGATAAAGCGTTCCATTTTCAAAAACATATGATAAATAACAGGCGCAAAAACGGCGTTATATACGGATAAAGGGATGATTGCCGAAACCAAGACCAACCAGAAATTATAATTGCCGTGAAAAGACAGGTACATTATAACATTGAAAGATTCCAAGACTATAGTGCCTATCAAAGCGGCAATCACCGGAACCAGCAAGTTATCCTTAAAGATGGTTTTCTCCAATAAACCGGCTGAAAAACCAGCGATCGACTTCGACAAAGTTTGAATCCCAATCAACCCGCCGGCGACCAAATCGAGAAAAAGACCGGCGGCCAATCCGAAAAAAAGCCCTTCGTCCGGTCCCCTCAATAAACCATAAGAAATAACCATAATTAGTATCAAATCCGGAACAATATTGCCCGGAAAGTTTAAATCCGCAAGCCAGGTCGCCTGCAAGGCCACACCTAAAATTGCCCCAATGCTTAGGATTAAAACTCGCATTACAAACCTCCGGAATTATCATAACTAACCGGGGTCATTCATCCCGTTTCACTTTTATTACATAGACCGTCTGGAGTAATCCCAAATTGACGGCTGGTTTAAGCGATGCTTTGCTGACTAGATTGTTGGTCATTTTATTGATCTGGGAAATCCTCCCGATTGGGATCCCCCGGGGATAAATTTCACTGGTTTCCGAGGTGACAATCAAATCCCCGGTTTTGATATTGATAAAGTAACTTTCAACCGCGGGTTTAACGGAACACACTCCCCGATATTGACCGCCTCCGGTAACAATCACCATATTGCCGGTCCGGCTGACTACCCCACCGATGGAGTTTCCGTTACGGGGGTCGGTTATTAAAATAACTTCAGCAGTGTTCTCCCTTACTGCGCCGAGCCTTCCGACCACTCCCTGCGGCGTAATTACAGCCATATTTTTGGCTAGTTGAAAATTCTTGCCTTTATTAATCACTACCGTTTGATTCCAGTTGTTCGGATTAGCCGCAATAATCTCAGCCGGAACAAACTCGTGAGGTTGATCGTCCATATATTGCAAAGCTTCGCGTAAACGGCGGTTTTCGGCTCGCAACGAATCGAGCCCGGTTTGACGGGCTTTTAAAGAGCCGAGCTCCGCTTTTAAACGCTCGTTTTCCGCCTTTAAATTAGAAAGGGTAGTTATTGTCTCCCAGCTTTGGGAAGTCATCTTTCCCACGCTGTTAAAGATGCTTTCCAGTGGAATCATGGCCGAATTAAAAAAATAATGAATTTTCCCCTCACCGGTTTTTTCTTGCGACGAAACAAACATTACCCAGGTAATGAGGAGAAAAATCAATGCAATTAATAAAAACCTTCGATTGGTAAATAAATGAAACAATTAGGTCACCCTTTTATGCCATCTTCCGATTGGAGATTAGCACTCTTTTAACATCATGATAATTGCGTTCGAGAGCGATTCCGGTCCCTCTGGCCACACAAGTTAACGGTTGATCCGCAATTTGCACCGGCATCCCGGTTTCCTCGGCTAACAGCCGGTCGATACCGCGTAGCAACGAGCCTCCTCCGGCCATCACCACTCCCCGGTCTAAAATATCGGCGGCAAGTTCCGGCGGGGTCCGTTCCAAAGTCATTTTAACCGCTTCGATAATGCTGGAAATCGGCTCGGCCAAAGCTTCTTGAACCTCATGCCCGGTAATGACGATGGTTTTGGGAAGGCCTGTTAAAAGATCCCTTCCCCTTACCTCCAGTTTTTCATCTTTCGGGCCGGGATACGCCGAACCAATATCCTTCTTAATATCTTCGGCAGTTCGCTCGCCAATCATTAGATTATAATTACGTTTGATATAATGAGCAATGGCTTCATTCATTTCGTCGCCGGCAATCCGTAGGGAACGGCTGGAAACAATGCCTCCCAGTGAAATAACAGCCACCTCGGTAGTGCCGCCGCCAATGTCGATGATCAAGTTGCCGGTGGGTTCTTCGACGTTAAGGCCGGCGCCGATTGCTGCAGCCATTGGTTCTTCAATTAGAAAAACCTCTCTGGCTCCGGCTTGTAATCCGGCATCCATTACCGCTCTTTTTTCAACTTCGGTAACTCCCGAGGGAACTCCGATGATTACTCGCGGCGATAAAATCCCCACATTTTTACCGGCTTTATTGATAAAGTAGCGCAACATTTTTTCAGTCACGTCAAAATCAGCGATTACACCATCTTTCATGGGGCGCACCGCCACAATATTTCCGGGTGTCCGCCCCACCATTTGTTGGGCTTCGTTACCGACAGCAAAAATATTATTGGTGTCTTTCTCAATCGCTACCACGGTTGGCTCTTGTAAAACTACCCCTCGGCCTTGAACATAAACCAAGGTGTTGGCGGTGCCCAAATCAATACCCATATCTTTCGCAAAACGGCCCAAAATTGACTTTAACATGCCAAAACTCCTTCCAGATTGTATTAAGTAAGTAAATAAATTATGAATCCGTCGCGCCGTTTTACCTCTAAATTATAATCCAAATGCAAAACCGCGCTAAATCTACTTCGGTTAAATTCACCATTGTTAATCTTTTTTAAAATAATCGCGAACGGTTTAACGCGTTATTTT
>JBLNDC010000522.1:0-7209 GCA_050261255.1 Bacteroidota bacterium | reverse complement strand
AACAAAGTTGGCATCCAGACGACAGCCCAGATCACCGGCGGAGCAATCGAGAATAATCCGCTCGTCAATACCAGAGGTTTGGATATTGCGATCACCCAAAGCGTTATGGCTTATAATGCCTATAAGGGATTAGCTCCTTATAAAGAAAAAATGACCAATGTCCTCGGTATGTTTTCCGGTTTATCAAAAGGCGTTTTCCAGATCGTAGTCAATAAAAATTCCTCCATCCGTTCGATCAAAGATTTAAAAGGGAAAAAAGTATCCCTTGGCCCGGCGGGTGGCGGAGCGATCACTACCTTTATGGAAGTATTTTCAACCTATGGTTTCACCGAAAAGGATTTCCAACCGGTTTACACATCTTATGAGCAATCAGCCGACTCCTTGGTGGACGGTAATCTGGACGCCATTTTGGTACATGCGGCCATTCCGACTGCGGCCATTACTCAAATGACCGCCGCTAAAAAACCGGTCCGCTTCATCTCGATCGAAGATAATATGCTTCAAAAATTGTTGGACAAGTATTCATACTATTCCGAACAGGTCATCCCCAAAGAGATGTATGGTACCGACGGGCCGGTCAAAACCTTTTATATCCCCAACATCGTTGTCGTAAATAAAGATCTGAGCGAAGACCTGGTTTACCGGATTACCAAAGCCATGTTTGAAAATGTTAAGACTGTCCGGGATTCCCATCCTTCGGTAAAAGAGTTGGATCTAAACACAGCGGTCAAAGGAATGCCGATTCCTTGGCATCCCGGCGCCCAAAAGTTCTTTAAAGAAAAGGGGTTAATGAAATGAATTTAAACGTCACCAAAATCCTAAAGACGGTTATTTCAGGATTATTAATCCTTTCTTCCGCCATCTTTTTATACACCGCGGGTTTTGGTACGTTTTCCGCCATGACACAGAGGGCCTTACTCATGGCCCTCTTGTCTCCGGTGGCCTTTTTTAACCTGAAAAAGGCGAATGTCAGTAAATGGGAGAATATTTTCAACATTATACTGGCTCTGGCAATTATGGCGGTCAATATTTACGTTATATGTGTCTGGCAAGACCGGGTGTTTAAAATTGGCGATATTCCCTTAATCGATATCATTATGGGAAGCATTCTGGTCCTTTTGGTCTTGGAAGCGACACGGCGTACCAACGGACTCTTTTTAACCGTCACTGCAATCTGTTTCATCCTTTATGCGCTTTTCGGCCCTTATTTACCGACGTTTATCGCTCACCGCGGCGAAACTTGGCCCAGGTTGATTAATTTTCTCTTCTTAAGCACCGACGGTATTTATGGAGTTCCTATGGATGTCGCGGCCACGTTTATTATTGTTTTTATCATCTTCGGCGCCTTTTTAGAGGCATTTGGCGGCGGCCAGTGGTTTGTCGATATGGCTTATTCCATTGCCGGCCGGTTCCGGGGCGGCCCAGCCAAGACGGCGATTATCGGAAGCGGTTTAATGGGGATGATCTCCGGTTCTCCTGCCGCCAATGTGGCTACAGTGGGTACCTTTACGATTCCGTTGATGAAAAAAGTCGGGTATAAAGACTATGAGGCCGGTGCGATCGAAGCGGTGGCCTCGACCGGTGGAATGTTCACTCCTCCGATTATGGGCGCCGGCGCTTTTATTATGGCTCAGTATTTGGAGCAACCTTATTCCGCTGTCTGTGTAGCGGCAATTGTTCCGGCCCTGCTGTATTATCTCGCATTAATGTTCGTGGTGGACGCACGGGCTGTTAAAGAAGGTCTGGTGGGATTACCAAAGAATGAATTGCCTTCCTTATGGAATGTGATGAAGGAAAGAGGCCATCTGGGGCTACCGATTGTTTTCTTAATTATCGTAATTATTCTGGGATGGTCGCCGATGCGGTCGGCCTTCTGGGCGACAGCGTTAACCGTCGTCTCCAGTTATCTGAAAAAGCTGACCCGGCCAACGTTTAAGGGGTTACTTCAAGCATTCGAGTCCGGTTCAAGACAATCAGTGCAGATCATCATCACTTGCGCGGCGGCCGGGATCATCGTTGGAACGTTCCTGATTACAGGGCTGGGAGCAAAGCTCTCCTATACTTTAATCGCGTTTTCACATGGTAACTTATTCCTGGCGGCATTTTGGTCGGCATTAATCGCGATCTTACTCGGTTGCGCCATGCCTCCGACCGCTGTATATATCATTTTAGTTACGATCTTGGTTCCGGTCTTGACTCAGCTAGGTGCGATGCCTATCGCCGCCCATATGTTTATCTTCATCTTCTCTTGCGTCGGAGCGATTACACCTCCGGTGGCGATTGCGGCTTACTGTGCGGCGGCTCTGGCCCAATCCGAACCTAATAAAACTGGATGGCTCGCATTCCGCTTCGGTTTACCGGCATATATCATACCCTTTATGTTTGTAGGTTTTCCTGAGGTAATTCTGCAAGGGAATCCTACGAATATTATAATTGCGGTTGGAGCGGAATTAATCGGTATCTTATGCATGGTGGGCGCTTTGGAAGGTTTTGTCTTCATTCACTGGAACAAAGTAGCCAGAGTATTTTTGGGAATAGCTTCGCTGTTACTGTTATTCCCGGAAACTACAACCAGTTTAATCGGAATAGGTTTAATTTTAGTCGCTCTTCTGATTAACCAATTTGGTCCGTCGAAACCCCAAGCCAAACCCGATCAAACCTTGACCGCGGGGGTGAATTAATGAAAGACTTACGTGATTATCTGGCTAAACTTTCAGAAAATCCCGGTGAATTAGTAACGACCGAAGTTCCGGTATCCCCGAAGCTGGAGTTGCCCCGGGTCGTTTACAAGTTGGAAAAGCAGAACCAACATCCGGCGGTCCTTTTTAAAAAAGTCCAGGGCACTGAGTATCCGGTAGTGACTAATCTTTTTGGCAACCGGAAGCGACTAGCGTTGGCGTTGGATACCGACGAAGTGAATTTAAACCGGGTTTATCGGGAACGTGAAAAACAGTTGATCGCCCCGAAGTTGGTCCCTTCAGGCCCGATTCAGGAAATTGTGCTCACCGGCGATCAGGTTGATCTGACTAAATTTCCCTCAATTCATCATAATAGCGGCGATGTCGGCCCGTATATCACCTCCGGCGTCACCACGGTCAAAGACCCTGAGACGGGGATCCGTAATGCCGGAATGTACCGTTTCCAAATGAAAGGCAAGAATAAAATGGGGGTCCACTTGGCCGAGGCCAGTCATGTATTTTATATTTACAAGAAATATTGCGCTAAAAAGCAGAACATGCCGATTGCCGTCACCATCGGCGCCCACCCCGCCTTTTATATTGGAAGCTTAAGTTTTGGCAGCATTGATATGGATGAATACGAAGTGATGGGTGGTTTATTAGGTGAAGCGATGGAGGTCGTCAAATGTAAAACGGTTGATCTGGAGGTTCCGGCCGCAGGCGAGATCTGTTTGGAAGGCTATATCGGCTGGGAGGAACGGGATCGAGAAGGTCCTTTCGGCGAATGGCATACCTTATATGGTGAACCGATGGATTATCCGGTAGTGACCATCACGACGATTACGATGCGGAAAAATCCCATTTACTACGATCTTCTTTCGGGCGATATCGAACACCAACTGGTGGGAGGCTTAGCGCGCCTCGGCCAAATTTACAACCAAGTTAAGGTCGCTTGTCCGGGAGTGCGGGATGTTTATATGCCCCCGAGCGGTTTTTGTCGGGCCTCTTGTTATGTGGCGATTAAAAAGTTTGTCGAAGGGGAAGCGGCCAACGGTGCGGCAGCCGTATTTTCAGCTGATCCCTTTATCAGACATGCCATCTTTGTGGATGAGGACGTTGATATCTTTAACGACAGCGAAGTCTTAAAGGCCATTAATTTAAATATGGATATCAATAAATGCTTCATTATTCCCAACGCCAAAGGCAGTCCCATTGACCCGACCAGCCGGAACGGAGTTGTCACAAAGATAGGCATCGACGCCACAAGAGCGTTGAATAGTAAATTTAAACGGATCAATTTCAATGAGGGTCTCAATGAAATTGATTTGGGCAAATTTTTTAAAAACAATTAAGGATGGTTTATTGGAGCAACAAAACATTCCCAAATGTTTTGTTGCTATTTTTATTAGCTAAGCATTCCGATTGCGGAGTGGGGGAACACTTTATAAAATAAATATTTGAGGCATTATAATGAAAAAATGTATAATTGTTGGGATTACCGGCGCTTCGGGTATCATATACGGTGTTCGTTTGCTGGAGATCCTTAATTCCTTAAAGGTCGAGACGCATCTGATTATGAGCGAATGGGCAGTCCGAAATCTTGAGTTGGAAACGGAATACCAAGTTTCCTATGTTCAGGGACTTGTCACCCAAATCCACGATTATCGGAACATGGCCGCTCCGGTCGCCAGTGGCTCGTTTTTATCCAGTGGAATGGTGATCGTGCCTTGTACAATGAAAACCCTCGCTGGTATCGCTAACGGATATAGCGAGAACCTTTTGGAGAGGGTGGCCGACGTTACCATTAAGGAAGGGCGGAGACTCATTTTAATGCCGCGGGAAACGCCTCTTAGCCCAATTCACTTGGAAAATATGCTCAAATTGGCTAGAATCGGAGTGACGATCGCGCCGCCGATGCCGGCTTTCTATATTAAGCCGACAACAATTAGGCAGTTAGTTGATTTTCAAGTTGGTAGGATCCTCGATCAGTTGGGTTTGGAACACCAGCTTTTAACACGGTGGGGGGAAGGTCCGAATTTGTGAGCCAAGAATAACAGCAATAATTCGCCGGGGACCTTCAAAGGTAGCCGGCTTTTTTGAATTTTAGGCGAAATTTCGAATTGGAGGTAAGTAGATCATGATTCTCACTTTTATCAAAAAATTAGATGATCTTTGCTTAACCATTTTTAGCCGAATGAAAGTAATCTATCAAATATTAATCATTATTTCATTAATGGTTATTTTTCTCACGATCCAGGGATATATGGGTATCGGAATCATTGACAACATGCAAGATGTCACTAACCAAGTGTTTTCCAGTTCCATCCAGTGCAATGAAAACATCAACTATATTAAAAACATCCTGACAAAACTCAGAATAAATTATTTGGAAGCCATCACAATGAATCCTGATGCCGATGTAACGCTAGAATCGAATACCATTTTAAATCATATCAATCTTTTGCAATCGGCCGATCCAAGTGCAGCGTTTCAGTTTGAAAATGAATTAAAAGAAATTAAAGTCATTTTGGACAGTCCTAAAAATGAAACGAATTATAAAGAACTTACCAAAAAGTTATCCGCGGCCCAGCTTTATTTAGGAAACATAGAGACCGCGGTTAGAAAATCCACCATGAATTCAATAGGCTTTGGAAATCAATTTTCCGCCAATTCCAGACGGAATACCATAGTTATTTTGATTATCAGTACTATTATCGCGGTTGGAGTTGGATTTTTAATCGCCGCCTCGATTGCCCGGCCGTTACGGGCCATAATTAAAGCTACCAGTTCTCTGGCCACTGGAGATCTTGCCCAAAATATCATGGCTAAAGGCTGTCGTGAGGCCGTTTCAGTAGTAAATGAATTAAATCGTGCCATGGCCGGACTACGAGGCCTGGTGCAGGGAGTGAACGAAAATGCGGAATTACTGGCTAAGTCCGGTTTCGAATTGCAAAGCGCCGCGAATGATTCCGGAAAATCCGCTTCGGAGGTGGCTAGGGCTATGGAGGAAGTAGCACGGGCCTCTTCGGAACAAACTCTTCAAATTAACCATGCGGTAGAAAGAATTAACCTTCTTTCGGAATTGGTGAAAAAAGTTAGCGGCGATACAGAGAAAATCGCCGCCATCTCTGAACAAATGGCTGGAGCGGCTCAACTCGGACAAAAAGTCACAAAAGACGTTACCAGCGAATTCAATGAGTTGTTTAACTTTACCAAGGAAGCAGCAGAAGTTTTTAACGAACTACGCAATGCTTCAGAGAATATTTTCGAGATTCTCAATATGATCCGGGGGATTGCCGAACAGACTACATTACTCGCTTTAAATGCCGCCATCGAGGCAGCCCGGGCAGGTGAGCAGGGAAAAGGATTCGCGGTGGTAGCGACGGAAACTGGCAAACTCGCTGAACAATCAAAAGAAGCGGCTGAGCTGATTACGGATATAATTATGCAGATAAAGGGCCGTACCGAACAAGCGGTTAATATAATGGAGCATGGGATCGCCAAAGCGGAGAGCGGGAAAAAGTTAGCTAAAGAAGTCACAACTACTTTTGAGGGAATTTTCCAAGCGATTCATCAAAATTTGCAGCAGATCGAAACGGTTGCCAAATTAGCCAGGGAAATGACTAATAATAATGAAGAAGTGATCACATCGGTCAGTGCCATTGCGGCAATTAGTGAAGAATCAATGGCCGGAACGGAGGAAGTTTCAGCTACCGCCGAAGAGCAGAGCGCTTTGGCACAGGAAGTTACTGCATTGGCCGCTAATTTGAGCCAGATGGCGGAGCAGATGAAACATTCAGTTTCGGTCTTTGAAATTTAATAGCCAATTCTAGAGATGATCAAAACGGTTATTGGAAAAGTCCTGCGCCGGTACACAACGTCTCATTATTCCGTCCCGGAATAAAGGAAGGAATAGTGTACCGGCGGGCTCAGGATGTTCCATTCGCTAACTTTGAACCGATATTACAGTCATTGTTATTATTGCGCCTTCACTTCGGTCCAGATCCGGTCGAATTCCTTTAAGACACTTACTAAATTACTAAAGACCTCGCTGTTCTTCAAATCTTCCTCCAGCGGATAAGCTGAACGGTTGTTTGTAATCTCCTCCGGTAGTTTCTTGACCGCCTCGGTGTGAGGGGAGGAATAACCGATATAATCAGCGTTGCGGAAGGCAATTTCAGTATCACACATAAAGTTGATGAATTTTTCCGCCGCTTCTTTGTGGGGGGCCCCTTTGGGGATCACCATCGCGTCAAACCAAAGGTTGGAACCTTCCTTGGGAATTACATAATCTAGGTTTTCGTTCTCCCGCATGCAATAAACGGCGTCCCCCGACCAGACTACTGCCAAGGCGGCTTCCTCGGAGATCATTTTATCTTTGACTTCGTCGACCACATAGGCTAAGACCAATGGTTTTTGCTGAATTAAAGCATTTTTAGCCGCTTCCAGTTCAGCCAAATCGGTGCTGTTCAAAGAATAACCCAACATTTTCAGGGTTAGTCCAATACTGTCCCTTTGGCTGTCGAGCATT
>JBLNDC010000521.1:0-3544 GCA_050261255.1 Bacteroidota bacterium | reverse complement strand
ACTATGCTTCGGATTATTATGAAAAGTTGTATCAGTTTGCCGAAGAGTTGATCAATAATGGGAAAGCTTTTGTTTGTGACCTGAGCCCGGAAGAGATCAGAACCTACCGGGGGACTTTGACCGAACCAGGCAAGGAAAGCCCTTACCGCAACCGTTCAGTCGCTGAGAATCTGGATTTATTCCGGCGGATGCGGGCCGGTGAATTTCCGGATGGCTCCCGGACCTTAAGGGCTAAAATCGACATGGCTTCCCCCAACATTAATATGAGGGACCCGGTAATTTACAGGATTTTAAGGGCCAAGCATCATCGTACGGGAGACAAATGGTGTATCTATCCGATGTACGATTACGCTCATCCCATCTCCGACGCTTTGGAGGGGATTACCCATTCCATCTGCACCCTGGAATTTGAGGACCACCGGCCTCTTTATAATTGGGTCCTCGATAATATTACCATTCCCCACCATCCCCAGCAGATTGAATTTGCCCGGCTAAACCTTACTCACACCATGATGAGCAAGAGAAAACTGTTGGAGCTGGTAAAAAATAATGTTGTGAGCGGGTGGGACGATCCCCGGATGCCGACTATTTCCGGAATTAGACGGCGTGGCTATACTCCGGAATCGGTTCGAGACTTTTGTGAACGGATCGGGGTCGCCAAAAGCAATAGTCTAGTGGACATCGCTTTATTGGAACATTGCGTTCGGGAAGATTTGAACGTAAAAGCGGCGCGAGTGATGACGGTCTTACGGCCTTTAAAGGTAATCATCGATAATTACCCCGAAGGACAGGTCGAAGAGTTCGACGCGGAAATCAATCCGGAAAACCCAGGCTTAGGTACTCGAAAAGTGCCGTTTTCTAAGGTAATTTATATTGAACAGGAAGATTTCGCGGAAAATCCTCCGAAAGGCTTTTTCCGGCTGGCGCCTGGGCGTGAAGTCCGTTTGAAACACGCTTACTATATTAAATGCGAGTCTGTAGTGAAGGATGATCAGACCGGAGAAATAATTGAGCTTCACTGTACCTATGATCCGGCGTCCCGGGGCGGTTGGACCAATGACGGGCGCAAGGTTAAAGGGACCTCTCATTGGGTCTCCGCCGCTCATGCCCTTGATGTTGAAGTCCGGCTCTATGATTATCTTTTTCCTGAGGATGAGCCTACCCCGGATTCACCAATTAACCATGAGTCTTTGGTTACCTTAACCGGGTGCAAGGCGGAGCCTAGTTTAGCTGTGGCGCAACCCGGCGAACGTTTTCAGTTTTTAAGACAAGGCTACTTTTGTGTAGATCCGGACAGCGCTCCAGGAAAGCTGGTTTTCAATCGGACGGTTGGATTGAAGGATTCTTGGGCGGGGAAGAAGTAAATTCATCGAAGACGGGAGATAGATCGAAATTTTTCTAGTGATAATCAAGAAGTCCTCTTGAGTTTGGGAGGGCTTTTTATATTACTTGCTTCGACTTTAAAACATATTTTATTTTTTCTTATAAATTCAGCTTTTTTAACATATCCTTTTGGCGGGTTGTTTCGGAAAGAACTTCAACTACTAAGGTGGGTATACCTTTGATTCAAATACCATCTCAATTTGTTGAAAATTCAAAAACCGTTTAAGAATTATCTCCTTTTGGTCGATTTAATGGATAGAGCATTATGTTTAGTAATACTAAAGTTTCTGCTAGGTAGTCGTCCAATTCAGCTACTGTTTGGCACAGGTGAAAAATGAAATGAGCCCGACGTGGCTCGACAAGTAGTTGTTAGCCACTACCTGGCAACAATGGGCGATAGCATTTTTGAAGTAGATTTAAGGAGGAAATTCGAATGGATACACCCGATTATAAGCAACAGGATGAACTGGTGGAAACAGAAGAATATGCGCAACAAATTACCTTCTCGATTGATAATGAAGAATATGGAGTTGACGCCCTTCGGGTCCAAGAAATAATTCGCTATCTTACGCCCGTCAAGGTTCCCAATGCTCCGGAATCAATCCAAGGTGTGATTAACTTTCGCGGGGAAGTCATTCCAGTGGTGGACCTAAGGAAAACCTTCGGACTTAATCCGTTAGAGATCGATCAATATACGGTAATCGTGATTCTGGAAACAGAAGGCAAAATTTTTGGGATAGTAGTGGATCGCATCTTGGATATGGTGAATATTCCTTTATCGAAAATAAACGATAGTTCCGTAGGAAATTCCCAAGCAAATCGAAAGTACTTAAAAGCAATGATCAAGTTCGACAATAGACTAATTTTAATTTTGGATCTTGAGAAAATATTAAACTTCGATATAGAGGACTTGTAGTAAGTCAAATTTAACCCAGAAAAATAATTGATTTTTATTTGAGGGAATTACATTATTACCTATTAAACCCTTTGGCCACAATATATTAGTGATAAGCTCAAATATATCTGACGATATATTGTGAGCCAAAGCTTAAATTGACAATAATGTAATTTCTTAATATAACAAGGAGTGGCTTTGCTGCTCCTTATTTATGATTATAATAGTTTTTTTTCATGCCTTTCCGTTCTGCCATGGTTGATAATGATTTTATTATGTATGTTCTAGGTGGCTCAAGAAACTCAATAGTCGCACATTATTAAAGGTTCTAAAAAAAATATTGCGGCAGCAATAGGGTAATGATAAAATTTGTCCGATAATAACATGCAAATCCTGGAGGATGGATCAGTGTTTTTAAGCGATAAGTGGGAAGATTACGAACTAATCGATACCGGCGATGGGGAGCGGCTTGAGCGTTGGGGCCGGTATTTTTTAAGAAGGCCCGACCCGCAAGTAATTTGGCCGGCCACTATGGGGGAAAAAGCTTGGAATGACGTACACGGGCATTATCAACGAAGTTCAAGCGGTGGAGGCAAATGGAGCTTCTTCAGGAAACTGCCTGAAAAATGGGTCATCAACTATGGCGCCCTTAAATTTTATATCCGTCCGACCGGCTTTAAGCATACTGGTCTCTTTCCGGAACAAGCCGTCAATTGGGACTGGATTATAAAACTAATTAAAACCAGAACTGAGCCGGTTAGGATATTGAACTTATTCGCTTATACCGGAGGCGCTACGGTAGCGGCCGCTTCCGCAGGAGCGGAAGTCTGCCATGTGGATGCCGCTAAGGGGATGGTAACCTGGGCTAGGGAAAACGCGGTCCTTTCCGGTTTGGCGGAACAGCCAATTAGATGGCTTATCGACGATGCCCTCAAGTTTGTCAATCGTGAAAAACGGCGCGGCCGCTTATATCAGGGAATTATCATGGATCCGCCTTCTTTCGGCAGAGGGCCAAATGGAGAGGTTTGGAAGATTGAGGATGAGCTATATGGTTTAACGGAAACTTGCTCTGCGGTGTTGGCGGATGATGCTTTATTTTTCCTAATCAATTCATATACCACAGGTTTAGCTCCGGGTGTGCTCAGTAACATTTTAGCCTTGACGGTAGGTCGAAAACACAGTGGAACAATAACCTCCGCCGAAATCGGACTGCCGGTATCGGCTTCGAAATTGACGCTTCCTTGCGGCGCTTCAGGACGTTGGGAG
>JBLNDC010000520.1:0-6901 GCA_050261255.1 Bacteroidota bacterium | reverse complement strand
GTTAAATTTTTCTATTAAATATCCCCCAAATTGGGAAGTAAAATTTTGGGATGATAAAGAACAGCCTAACCCATATTTTGGCTTTTTAACTGACTATTTAAATCAACTCGAAATAAATTTTAGTTTATGGAAACTTGATAAGGGTGAGGATTTTTATAAATTTGCGTATCCAGATTATCCGAGTAAGGTCACATTTTATAAGAAGAAAAGAGTAAATGGATTTCCGGCGTTCAGATATGGAGTTCATTGGTATTTAGAAGATGGAGAATCATATGATTTACGGCAGTTTGTTAAAATAGATAAAGAGAACGTTATTGATTTAATGGCACCATTGCCGGAAAAATCATTTCAGGAAAAAGATGATAAATACAAATTGGTTATAGAGATCATGGATACATTTGTAAAGTATTAGGCGGCCATCCTTGGCCTGAAAATGATAGTGAGGACTGGTACTCCGCATAACACCGAGTTTGAGCTTACGGGGCGCGGTTTTTCGAAGATCTGGATTCGATGAGGCAAACAAATTCACGGTGTTAATTCAATGAAGTTTATTCATGATGTCATCGCGCCCACATTGACTCGCTAAGCGCTGTAACGCTAAGCTCGTCAACGTCTCAAACTCGGAAACGCTAGCTGCGATACTGCGAAAAGCGGCGGCCATCGTGGCCGCGCTAAAAAATAATGGGGGTTGATTTACGTGAGTAAAGGAAAACAATTCGTAGTGATTTTATTGGGCTTATGTATGGTTTTGGGGGCTAGTGTTGTTGTTTTTGCGGATTCAATGAAGATTAAAGAAATCGCGAATGATAATAAGAAAATCAGAAATCAGGAATTAATCGTAGAAGGAGAAATCGCCTCGATTGCATACCGGGGAACAACGACTTCAACTATTATAAGTATGGATTCAAGTAAAGAGGATAAAAAGAAAAATTTAGAAACGAATATTTATTTAGTCAGTGATGAAACCGATGATGTGTATATTTTAAGCACTAAACATTATGATGAAAAACAGAAAATCACATTCAAGACTTTTGTTTTGATGAATTCAAAAGATAAAGTTGGCAACGAACAAGTTATGTTATACGATAAATACATTTCTGCAAAGATAGGAATGACATCTCCGGGCATGAGTAAATTTATGCTAGAAAGATTGCTAAATGAAGCAGAGATTAAAAAATCGTGGGTATTGTTGATTGATATCGAATAAAGAACCTTGTAAGCGGTTGCCCTCCTTGGCAACCTTCAACTGAGGGCCGACAGTACAGCAGCTAACAACGTGTTGACGCTGGCGGGTCGCGGCAATTCGAAGAAGCTAATTCGAAGAAGAAGGCTGAATCATGAAGCTATTTTAAGAAGCATATTCATGAAGTTAGCGTGACCACATCCGCAAAGTTAAAAACCTAAAAGGAGCGAAGATAATGACGAAAAAATCACTGATCAGGATTTTGTTAAAACCGTACATAGTTCTAATTTTAGTTGCGCTTATGCTAGCCTTGCCGGCATTACCCGTGATGGCTGGGGTGAGTTCCGTTGGAGTGGGTTTGGGCATCGCCTATGGCGGGGGACCGGGTGTGAATTTTGATTTTAATATTATACCCGACGTATTGGATTTATCATTAGGTTTAGCATCGTTAAATGATGACGAAGACGAATACAGTAAGCAACTTTATTACACGGTAGGCGGGAAATGTTATTTTAGACCTGCAACCGCTAATTTTCGTCCCCGGTTATCTTTTTATTATGGATATACCGGCGAGACCGAATGGGTTTATACTGGCGACGAACTTACGTACTATCACGATTATATGGGAGTAATGGTAGGATTCGGATTTGTGGCCTATTTTGGCGAAACCCGTCGTCATGGCTTGGAATTAGATTTTCCAATATTCATATTATCCAGGGATAAAAACCCTATTATAGATAGTGGCAATTTAAGCATCAGTTTAGGATATAAGTATCGATTAAATTAATCTATAAATTACCCATTAATCCTGGTATTAAGCAATAATCCAGGAAAACAAAGACCCCTTCCCCCTGCCGCGCAAGCTCTAAGGGGAAACCACCATTCTCCGTAGTTCCGGCCCTCAGTCAATCTTTCTCTAGGCGTCGGGATATCAGTATGAGGGGGGACCCAAATTAACGCTTTGCAGTTTTTTACACCCATCCCGGCAGCGGTTTAGTTCAACAGGAAATAACCGCTTTCGGGCGCGATAATTCGAAGATGTTGATTCGGGGGAACGGAAGAATGGATTTACTTCCCCTCGTCTTCGTGCTCTTCGTGGTGATAATGTTTTAAAGTGTCCAACGTAATTTTTGAGGTTTGAAGTATTTCCCAAGTAGTAATTTTAATGAAAAATCCCGCCTTGTTAGCTCAGGCCCATAGTAGATGTCAAGACGTTAGTACGCTATTCAATTTCGTGGATGAATTTATAAGCCTATGCTATAATAAAAGAAAGCATAATTAAGAGGTGCTAATAAATGAGTTATTTAAAAGATGAAGCCAAAAAAATAATTGATAATTTACCGGAAAATGCGACTTGGGATGATTTAATGTACCAACTTTATGTAAAAAAAAGAGTTGAAACCGGCTTGAAAGAAATTGAAAATGGTGAAACACTTCCGCATGAGGAAGTAAAGAAAAGATTGTTAACATGAGAATTATCTGGACTAAATCTGCCGTTTTCAATTTGGAGAATATTAAAAATTATATCGCTCAAGACTCTCAATATTATGTGGTAGAATTGACAGAGAAAATCATTGGAGCCGTTGAGAAACTCTGCGCTTTCCCTAGATTGGGCAGAGAAGTTCCGGAAATAAAGAAGGAAAATATCCGTGAAATTATTTACGGTAATTATCGAATTATGTATAGAATAGACACTGAAATTCTTTATATCATCGCAATTATTCATGCCGCAAGAAATTTAGATAAAATAAAATTAAATCCTTGGGAGATTTTTTAAACCTCGAAAATTTTCAAATCAAATTAACTCCAAGCAATATAAAAGTGCGACTATCCTTGGGCGCTTCAATTTAGGGCCGTTGTGCCGGCTACCTGGAATCGACCTCATAAATGATCCAAGTCCAACAAGAACTCCTGAATAACCTCCCCCAGGACTACAACCCTTAGTAAACGTAAATGGGGTGTAAGATTTGAGTTTGGCTGAAAGATTTTTAAAAGAGTTTGATGAACTCCCCGAAGAGAAGAAAAAAGAAGTAATTGATTTTATTGAGTTTTTAAAAATGAAAGATAGAAATGAACTAGGAACATTAATGGATACAATTATTAAGGAGAATCAACAAGCTTTGAATGAACTTAGTCAATGAAAGGCATTATAAAAAGCAGTGACCGGATATCATGGATAAATTCGATAACCGGTCACTGACTACTTAATTAAAATCTCTTTTACAAGGAGATTTTTTTGATCCTCTCCATCGCTTTCTCGGTGTTTTCCCTGCTTCCAAAGGCAGTTAAGCGGAAATACCCTTCGCCGCTGGGGCCGAATCCGGAACCGGGGGTCCCGACGATCTGGACTTCATTTAAGAGTTTATCAAAGAATTCCCAGGAAGTGAGGTTACCGGGGGTTTTGAGCCAGATATAGGGAGCATTGATACCGCCGTAAATTTTAAAACCGAGCTTTTGGAGGCCTTCCCGGATGATCGCGGCGTTGGTCATGTAATAGGCGATCACTTCGCGGATTTGCTTCTTGCCTTCACTGGTATAGGTGGCGGCGGCGGCAGCCTGGACCGGATAGGAGACCCCGTTGAACTTGGTGGTCTGGCGGCGGAGCCAGAGTTTATTCAGTTCGTGAGCTTTGCCGGTTGAATCATAAGCCATAACTGACTTGGGAACGACAGTGAAAGCGCAGCGGGTACCGGTAAAACCGGCGGTCTTGGAGTAACTCCGAAATTCGATGGCTACCTCTTTAGCCCCGTCAACTTCGTAAATACTGTGGGGAATCCCCTTTTCTTGAATATAAGCCTCATAAGCCGCGTCAAAAAGGATAATCGCCTTATTAGTCCGGGCGTAATCAACCCAAACCTTTAACTCCTCCTTGGTTAAGGTCATTCCAGTGGGGTTATTCGGGAAGCAAAGGTAAATAAGATCCACTTTCGCTTTGGGAAGCTCCGGTTTTAAACCGTTAGCTTCGGTACAGGGCAGGTAGACTATTTTTTCGTAGCGTCCGTCGGCGCCCAATTTACCGGAGCGGCCGGCCATGACATTGCTGTCCACATAGACCGGGTAGACCGGGTCGGTTACGGCGATGATATTGTCCAATCCGAAGATCTCCTGGATGTTCCCGGTGTCGCATTTGGCCCCGTCGCTGACGAAGACTTCATCTTCAGCCAATTCCACCCCAAGGGGAAGGTAATCATTTTTAATAATCTCATTGATTAAAAAAGAATATCCTTGCTCAGGGCCATAGCCCCGGAAGGTTTTGGCCTCGCCCATCTCAGCCACTGCATTTTGAAAACCGTTAATTATGGACGGCACTAGCGGTTGAGTAACATCTCCGATGCCGAGCCGAATAATGTCGGCTTCAGGATGTTCAGCCTTGTATTTGTTTATTTTCCGGGCAATCTCCGAAAAGAGGTAGTTGCCGGGTAGTTGTAAATAGTTTTCATTAATCCTAGCCATGGTATCCAATCCTTTCCTATTTAGCGGTATTTTTTGCTAATGATTCGAGATTGGAAAGGGAAAACCTTCTCGATTACTAATTTTCTTTAAAATGTTCAAGTAATAACCGGATCAAAGCTTTGAATATTAAGCAATGATTTTCAAAAAAAAAGCTTTTTAAGCTATTTGTATCGTTAATCTCAATTTGGTTTTCTAGAGTTCAAGCGATCAGTAAAAAAACCGGTAGGCATTTTAAAATTATTGCCCGTACCGGATTTTTTATCCACTGAGTTTCGTAAAATTTAGTTATTAAGCCAAGACACTTAATTTTCTAAAGATTTCACTTAATGAAGCTTCCATCGAGTGAACGGATACCACTTGTTGCTTCAGATACATTTCACTGAGACGGGTTAGATTTTCCGGGGAAGGAGTGAAGATTTCTGCGATAAGTTTATTTTCGTTTCGATAAACGACTTTTAAGGAAGATTGGCCATAATCGGTCTTTAATTTGTTTTTATCGGAAAGTACAATTAACTTTCCGTTATTTATAAAACCGATCAGATCGCAGAGTTCATCGACTTCTTCCATATCATGGCTGGTTAAGAGGATGGTGACCCCCGATTTTTTCAATTCCAGAAGATAATCCCGGATGATCCGGGAAGAAACCGGGTCCAATCCGGAACATGGCTCATCCAAGAAGAGAAGCTGCGGTTGGTGCACTAAAGCCCTTAGAATCAGGATCCGTTGCCTCATGCCTTTAGAATACACTTTTACCGGTTCGGCGGCCCGTTCCCAGAGCTCCATCCGTTCCAAGAGGGGCTTGATTAACGATAGAGGTTGATTATAAAGCCGGCAAAAAATCGCCAGATTTTCATAACCGGAAAGGTTCTCGAATAAATTGGGTTTTTCAAAAACAACTCCGATCCGGGAATGAATCTTCTTTAAATGAGTGGCGAGATTTAAACCGAAGATTGAGACCGAACCGGAAGACGGTTTTGCCAGCCCCATCAACATTCGAATCGTAGTCGTCTTCCCGGCTCCGTTAGGGCCAAGTATTCCCAGAGTCTGCCCGGGTTTGATCGCAAAAGAAAGATCATTGACTACGGTCCGCCGGCCATATTTTTTGGAAAGATGATTGGTTTCCATTATAAATTCGATCTGGGTTTGCATCGCTTACCTCAAAAATCAGCTTTTTTTTGAATATAAAGGTTGGTAATCAAGAGAAAAACACTTGTTTGAGCCAATAACCCGATAATCGATAAGGCTACTTCCGACTGGGTCGAATTCAAGAACAGCCCCTTTTCAAAACCTTTAAGAATTAAAAACGAAGGAAAAATATTTAGATTCCCTTTCCATTTAAAAGAGAGGTTCCGTACCATCAGCGGAAGGGCTGCGGTCAGATAAGTCACAGTGGCCAAAGCCCTGGCGAACATGGCCGTAGGGGCTAATAACCCAATCAAGAGCGAAAGCGCTCCAAAGGTTAATGAGCCGACAACTCCAAATAAGAGAACATACCGGAGATCGATCGGGGCCCTGGTGATGCCGATGGTTAGGAATAAAGCCCCGACTCCGACTATTGTATACCAGATCGATTTGGAGAACAAATACTCCAAAACCGACATCGGCGTGATCATGAGCGAATGAAGGGTTTGTTTCTCTTTTTCATCAGCAATAGCAGCCGTTGCTTGCAGCAGGCAGACAGTTAGGATGATTTGGAGAAGCCAAACCGGAAAAGAAAGCCAACGGGTAGGAAGGCTCCGATCGGTAAAAGTCAGGTTTACTTGAGGTGTTTTTCGGTCAAGAGAAGCGTTGATCAGAGCTAGATTAATCGAATTTACGATCAAAACCGCTTCTTGGGTCCGGGCTTTGTCGGTAAGAAACGTAAACCGGTTGGTTTGACCGTTCTCGAAGATTACACCGTCGACTTTCCCCTGGTTTAAGGCGGATTCGGCTGTATTCTGATCCGGAAAGAGTCTCAAATCGATTGGGGATTTTTTTATGATCTTAAGTAGAGAAGAATCAATCATCGGAGTATAACCCAGAGTAAACCTTTCCGCACCAGCTTGCTTATAAACAACCAAATATAAAAATCCAATGAATAAAGGCATCATTAGAACGATAATCCATGATTTGCTAAAACAAAACTCAAAAAAATCTTTCCGAATCAAAATGGAAATTCTTTTTATCACTGTTAAACCTCATCACAATTATTTTAAAGGATGCAAGACCTTAATGAATGAAAATGAAAAACAGGCCCTTCATAGCAGAAAAGATTGATTTCTTCGC
>JBLNDC010000519.1:0-3087 GCA_050261255.1 Bacteroidota bacterium | reverse complement strand
CTATTTTTAAAGGCATTGACAGAATAAGTATTAATATTTTGGAAGCCAAAAAACGGGATTTTCAGATCGATAAACTTGAATATCATGTAAACACTCCTGAGGCGATTATTCCGCTGGCTGGGGATGAAGTAATTTTGGTGGTAGCCCCAGCCGGAAAGCTCGATGAAAGTAAAATAAAGGCTTTTCGGATTAAAAGCGGTAACGGGGTTTTTCTCAATTCCGGCGTGCGTCATTTTATTCCCTATCCTTTCAAAAAAAATATCAATTGCTTGGTAATATTTAAAGATGTTACTGGCGAAGATGATCTAACTTTCGATCAGTTGGCCGAAAGTTATCAAATCCTTATTTAATATGTGTATTAAATTAATTTAAATTAGTTTAAGTAATTTTAAAACTTATTAAATATAAAATAATATTAAATGTAAATTAGATTAACAAATAATTCGGAATGAATGCCGACCGGAAGATGAATCCTCCGGCTATAGGGTGGAAGGGCGTTGCCCTGATTGGTATGAAATATTGTGCCCAGATCCAAGCCAGGGACGGCTTGCATCTTGTAGCCGTGGGGTTTAACAGCAATTAAAAAATGCAACTATATTAATAAATTTCGGTTTTACAAAACCCTAATAAATTAGCTAAAAAGGAGTGACCTACTTGTTCACTATTGCGGTGTTAGAACCCGGGAAGGTGGATTTTGTGGAACTGCCCGAGCCAAACCCCGGCCCATATGAGGTAAAAATCAAAACCAAAGTCTGTACGTTGTGCAATGCCACTGATCGGAAACTGATTGCCGGACATTTTCCGGGAATTGATAAATATCCGATTTTACTTGGCCATGAATCCGTGGGTGAAGTGGTTGCAATGGGAGAAAAAGTTCGTAGTTTTAAAATGGGTGACCATGTAGTCGGCGGACTTTTGCTTAAACCTACCGCTCCCGGATATTACAGCGGTTGGGGTGGCTTTTCAGAGTATACGGTAGCTACGGATCACCTGGCAATGACGGAAGATGGAGTTGCCGATGAAAAACATGGATGGACAGAGGTTAATGAGATTCAACTGCCGGTTACCAAAAAAATTCCGGTTGAGGCTGCGGTACTGCTTTGTACTTGGAGGGAAGTATATGCGGGGATCGATGACTTTAACCTAAAAAAAGGAGATAGTATTGTTATTTTCGGTGCGGGACCAGTTGGTTTGAGTTTTATAAAATTTGCCAAATTGTTGGGGTTAAGTTTTGTGGGGTTAGTTGAGCCCATTCCAAAAAAAAGGAAGCTAGCACTTGATTTTGGCGCCGATGCAGTATTTGAACCGAATTCCCCGGAATTGGCCGCTTTACCATCCAGATTTGGTAGAAAACTGGATGCAGTGATTGATGCCGTAGGGAATGAAAATATCATTAATGCAGCGATGCCTTTAATTAAACTGGCCGGATCCATTTGTGTGTATGGTGTTATCGATAAACCTGTTATTCAGATCGATAAAAGCAAGGCGCCTTACAATTTTAATTTACTTGTGCACCAATGGCCAACCAGATTTAGGGAGGCGGCCGCACAAGAGCCATTGGTTAAATGGATTCAGGAAGGTAAAATTAGCCATCACGATTTTATTACCGAAGAGTTTCCTATAAATAAAATTAATGAGGCGATATCTTATTCAAATACCGGTAAAGGGTTGAAAACATTGCTGCGATTTTAACCAGTTCTGAATTCTGATCCATATTTAGCCCCGAGACCGTTTCAAAATAATTCCTAACATTTAAAGCAATTGTGCAATGAATTCGATTAATTGGAGCGAATCGATCAGAACGGAATACACAAGAACGAGTATCCACAAGGTGTTTCACGATCCATGCCGAAGTAGAACTGCATGGATTTCGAAATCATTCAGTCCGGACCGGGACGCTTAATCCGGGTCTTATTCGATAAATACAGATTATTGAAGTCATTAACAACCGGGTGGGTGGGGTCCCAAACAGTGGAAGCTCTCTCCGGGCGAATTGACTGCCGCCCTTATCATTGTTTTCTTTTCCAGCGACGTGCACTATATTAAGTGTGCGATTTTTACCGGTTCCTGATCTCGATCCTCTTCGGCAGAAAAGACTTCTGCGCCAATGATTTCAATGACGATTGCCTGTCTCGGACTATAGACAGATTGGAGGAAACCGAGTTTCATGAGCTTTATAGATTAATCCCGATTAACCTCCGTAAAGTCTATCAGTTCCAGTCACGATGCTGCCATGCCTATATGACTTCCCAGGTGGTTTTAGGTAATTACGATCACCCGGACTGGTCTTGTATAGTCGATGCTATTAAAAACGGATATTCACGAGATGCTTCATGCTGCGGAAGGCCAGTTCGATCTCGAAGAGTTGCTTGTATCCTATGACTACATCATCCATAGAAAGCCAATCATCCGAGATACTCAGCAGATATTTCCCATCCAGGGACTCTTCGGCTTTAATCTTCCCGGTATCCCAGCTGAGCCCCTTGTTTGCATCCTGCCGTACATACCGGCCATATACCTTGTGACTCCGCAGCTCGTAACAAGTATACGGAGTGACATTCTGCGGTCAATGAGCCGGTTAAATGAAGCAAATATTCTGGCTGCTTGCGAAAGGGACGTGCCCGGAGTATTCAACATGCTGATTTTCAGTGTTATGAATGATCAAAAGGCCACCATTATGGATTTGGTTCATTTTGATCAATGGGATGAAAGCGTCAACATGTGCCATTGCGGTGTAGCCGCTGGACGCCGGGCCGATAAAAACAGTTTGACGTGGGATGTACATTGCATTTTAATATGGAACATATATGGATAATCAATGGCGCGGTAAGGGCGTAGTGGCCGACTTGACCTTTAAACCAGGTAAAACTACCATTACCAAAATAGAGGCCGGTTTTAACAATATGTTCATTATGACCGGAGATATTATGTGCGATAAAAGAGGATTCGTAGGTCCTCCGGGTGGATTAAGGTGGACCCCATTGTCAAGACAGTTTTTTTAAGATTTTAAGATAGGGTCTTGCCTCCTTTGTTTTTAATGATTAAAAGATCTAGCAGTAGTAAGAGGGGGGTCTGGGGGGAGTTGTT
>JBLNDC010000518.1:0-8983 GCA_050261255.1 Bacteroidota bacterium | reverse complement strand
GCATTATGTCGGTTAAAGACGCCTTAAAAATAGCTCAGGAAAAGGACCTTGATCTCGTTGAAGTTGCTCCTACCGCCAAACCGCCGGTTTGCCGGATTATGGATTTTGGAAAGTACCGTTATGAACAGAGTAAACGGGAACGGGAAGCCCGTAAAAAGCAAAAAGTAATTGAGATCAAGGAAATTAGAATGACCCCGAAGATCGAGGCTCATGATTTTCAGGTCAAAGTTAAAGCGACTCAAAAATTCCTGAAAGATGGGGATAAGGTCAAAGCGATAATTCGTTTCCGTGGCCGGGAGATAGTCCATGCTGAATTAGGCAAGACTCTTCTGTTGCAACTCTTTGAAAATGTTCGGGACCAAGCGATAATGGAGCGGGAACCGAAAATTGAAGGAAAAAATATGATTATGATTTTGGCTGGAAAAACAGAATAGATAAGAAAGGAGCTTGGTTAAAATGCCGAAAATGAAAACTCATCGTGGAGCCGCCAAAAGATTTAAAGTTACCGGCAGCGGCAAGATTAAAAAGAGTAATGCCTATAAGAGCCATTTACTGGAGTCGAAAACTTCGAAACGCAAACGTGGTTTGCGTAAAGCCGAGATTATCAGCACGGGTGATGAAAGAAGAGTAAAACGGATGCTTGGTTTATAAAGCACACTTCCAATAGTTAGTAAATAATCCTTAGAAAGATAACAGGAGGAGGATTTTTATGGCAAGGGTAAAAGGCGGTTTTACTAGCCGTCATCGTCATAAAAAAGTATTAAAATTAGCAAAAGGATACCGTGGTTCCAAAAGCCGACTTTTTAGACCGGCAAACGCCCAGGTTCTAAAGGCTCTAGCCAGCGCTTTTAAAGACCGTCGCGCTAAGAAACGCGATTTTCGGAAACTATGGATTACCAGGATTAATGCAGCGGCGCGGATGAACGGCATGTCTTACAGTACTTTCATCAGTGGACTGAAAAAAGCTGGAGTTCAGGTAAACCGAAAAGTATTAGCCGATCTAGCGGTATATGATGACCAAGCTTTTAAAGAATTAGTCGGAATGGCCAAGTCCGGCAAATAATCAGATGATAAAGACCCTGAAAATGGGTCTTTTTTATACCTGGATTTATTGGATTAAATAGATTTCACTGATTTCACGCTGTTTCTGCGGATTAAAGAACGAGCGAAAAATAATAAGTTTTTTATGGTTGACTTCTTTGACGGTTGGATTAACTAAAAACCCCGAACCAATTGATGGTTCGGGGTTTGCGATTTAACTGAAGGATAAAAAATTAGAATTGGATCACCAGTAAATCAACCCGGCTGTCAACCGAGGCTTTTTGATCAGCCGCGTCTGAGAAGAAGGGGTATACTTTACCGTTATCAATGGTGCTGATGCGTTCTTCGCTAATCCCTTTGGTCACAAGGTAATTTTTAATTGCGTTCAAGCGTTCTACGGCTAATTTTTGATTTTCTTCGTTGGAACTATAGTCCTTGGTATTAGCGACTAAAATTATAAAGCTGTCGGGACTCTCCTGCAACATCTTAACGCTTTGTTCGATCCGGGAATATTGAGCTTGTTCGAGAACTGCCGATTTTTTGTCAAAGAAGATTGATTGGCTTCGATTGGCCCAGTTTTTCGGGTCGGTTTCCCAGATTGAAATGTCAACCCTCCGGTTATACCACCAGGAAGACTCGTTATGCCCCTTTTTGACCGGATAGTCTTCGCCATAAGCGTTAATGGTGATTTTCTCCGGGTCAAATCCGTTTTGGACCAGGAATTTTTTAACGGTTTCGGCACGCCGTTCTGCCAATGCTATGTTATATTCCCTGGTTCCTCGTTCGTCGGCATGACCATCCAAGACTACATAGTTTTCTTTAAATTCCTTGAGGAGATCTAAATTATAGTCAAGTCGAGGAGCTTGATCCGGTCTGATATTATATTTATCGAAATCGTAAAAGATTGATTTCAATAATTTTTCTTCCATTATTTTTTCAATGGTGAAACCGCCGGCTAAAACACCTGATTTACCATCCGGATTGGTGACGATCACGTCATAATCTCCAGGTTCTTGATTTTTCAAGTCAAAAGTGGTGGATGCGTTATCGCCGGAAACAACGTTAGTATTAGAACCTTCTATTTCCTTACCCGACTTACTCAGTTTCGCCGAAGCCTTTTTATCGAAATTCTTGCCGGTTAAGACTACTGTAATCGGCCCATCGTTCGACCCGCGGTTGGGAATGATCATTTTGATCATGGGGGACTGACTGTCAACCGCAAAAGCTTTATTCAAAACTCCATATTGACCATCTGAATTGGTTACTTTTACATCATAAACCCCGGGTGTTGTTCCATTAAGGTTTAAATCGCAGGTGATTTGAGATTCGGAAATTACTTTAACCGAACTGCCGTTGATATCCTTCAATCCAGGCGCGCATAATACGACTTTGGCGCCGTTTTTGAAGTTTGCCCCAGTAACGGAAACCGGCACTACCGTATCTTTCAGCCCCATCTTCGGAATGATTGCGGATACTATCGGAGCATTTGCTATAATTGTAAACGTTCCCGGAGGAGTGGCCGGTTTTTCTTTCTTGGAAATGGAACCTACGTTGTAAACGATCAGGTCCCACTTGCCAACGGATTTACCTTTTAAATCCAAAGTGCAAGTAAGTTCATTTTTGGAAACCAATTGAACATTGCTGGCAATGATATCGGATTCCCCGGTTTTGGTTAATTTAACCCCAACCGATTTATGAAATTTCTCACCATTTATTGTAATCGTGATGCTGCCGTTATTGGCTCCTTGATCGGGATTGACCGAACTAAACACCGGAATCGGGCAAGCTGAAGCCATTAAAGAGAAGCTAAGCGTGAAAATTAAGGCTAAGCTTAATATAGTAATTGATTTTAAGCGCATAATTCCACCTCCAGATAAATATTATTTAAATATTCGCTTTTCTTTTGGAAAATTCCTCCTTTCTCAAAGAACTTTACTCGATCTTAGGCAATACTATGATCAGTATTGACTAATAAAAGAGCGGTTTAACCGGTCCGAATCAAAAAATGCAATTCATAACATACAGTTATATTATTCTATATTCCAAATGATCGTTCTTTATGCGGGAAACAACAAAGCTGTTATTAAAAAATGAACCTTAGTACTATTATTGATAATAGATTTTTGAGGTAACGAAGAGGATAACCTTCTATAATTAAATTGTATAATTCATAATTTTAGCTTTGGCTCACAATATATTGATAGATATATCTGGGCTTATCACTATATATTATGGCTAAAAGGTTTATTTAGGTAATTATGCAATTCCCTCATATTATATCCAAATCAATTTTACCATATTTTGAAGAAAAGTTTGCCAAGATCAAACCTGTTTACTATAATTAAGTTGATGCTTGGATCATTTTGGGCAAAGGAATTCGGAACCGGTTAGCGAAGATTACAAAAAGATCAAGTTTTTGGGAGGCAAAAATAATGTGGGAATTTTTTCTTAAAGGCGGCGTGATGATGATCCCGTTGGGATTTTGTTCTTTTGCGGCTATAATTATCATCATTGAACGGCTATTATTCTTTTATATTACGAATAAAGATGAAAATGAAGGCAAAGAAGGAATCATTCATTTTTTAAGGCAAGGAAAACTGGATGATGTAAAGTCGATCATTTTGAGGCTGAAGTCCGGTTCGGCAAGGATTACGGAAGCCGCCATTGAACAAACGGTGAAGGATAAAGATTTGATAGAAACTGCGGTTCAATCCGCCGGTGCCGCTGAAGTCAAACGGTTGGAGCGCGGGCTAGGGATGTTGGATACGATTGTAACCGCCAGTCCTTTACTGGGGTTGCTTGGTACCGTCACCGGGATTATCAGAGCGTTTACCGCCCTTTCGGTTGGAGATGGGGTTCAAGCGACTCAACTAAGTTTAGGAATTGCCGAAGCGCTTTACACTACCGCTTTTGGTCTGGCTATTGCCATTCCTTCATTGTTTTTTCTTAACTATTTTTATAAAATTGCCGAACACCGGGCCGAGCAGCTAACCAACACCTGCCAAGAGATTTTAACAATATTAAACCGAAGGTAGGTGCTTGAAATGATTTTGCAGATTAAACGGAGAAAACCAAGAATTGAAATAGTGCCGATGATCGATGTCATCTTTTTCATGTTGATTTTTTTCTTCCTTTTTTCAACTCTTAAGACAGTCCAAAGCGGGGTTGAGGTTGAACTTCCGAAAACGGTAAATATGGGCAAATCCGAGATGAACACTGTGGTGATCAGTATTACTAAGGAAGAAAGGATTTATTTTGGAAAAGAACCGGTAGGACTTTTAGAATTGAAGCAGAGAGCTGCCGGCGAATTACACCAAGATCCGGGGAGTCGTTTTGTAGTTAAACCGGATGCGATGGTTCCTTATGCCGAGTTGATCAAAGTGATGGATGCTTTAGCCGGAGCCGGCGTCAAACAACCTTTATTAGGAGTAGATAGGCGCCAAATTCCGAAATCCACTCTTAACGAACAGATGGAGCGTACCGGCGATGATAGTATTTGAACGCCGTAATTATCAAGTGGCTGTATTATTTTCAATCATTCTGCATCTGTCATTAATGTTGATCGTTTTTCCCATGCAATTACTCTCAATTTCCGATGGAGTCGAGGAAGTAGCGGTGGGAATTTATGAATTTGTCCCTTCAGAACCAGAGGTAATAACCGCCGCATCCGAACCGGAGGTGGCTATTGAGCTTGAAAAACCGCTTCCTAAGCCGGTTCCAAATCGGCCTAAACCGGTAGCGCAAACTAATCAACAGCCTAAAACCGGACAGCCAAACCAAAGCCCAAATCCGGCAAATATGCCAAAAGGGCCAATCAGTTTGGGGGATGGCGCTGGAATGGTGATTGGTTTTGGACAGGTCCCGAACTATCCTAAAAACGCCGAAAATGAAGGAGTGGAAGGTCAGGTGCTGGTTCGAGTTTTAGTCAAGATGGACGGAACTTTGGAATCAGCTGAATTAACCAAATCTTCCGGAGATTCACGTTTGGATAAGGCTGCTGTTAATTCTTTGAAAAGGGAATGGCTTTTTAAACCCAACACTGAAGATTACTATATCGAGATAATGTTTTCGTTTGCCGACTCCAATGTCCAATATAAGCTGATAAAATCCGAGACCAGGCCCCAGGGAGGTCAAGAGGTGAAATGAAACGTGAGGTAATCATCCCCATTTTCTCTGCATTATTGCTCTTTTGTGGGATTGGCGCAGCGGAGAACGAAGTCAAGGATTTGTTAGTTCTCGAAAATAAATATATCAAGATTTTTATCAACTCAGGACCTGAGGAGACCGGACGGTTTGCGGTAGACGTCGCCGCCGGGGACCCATTACGGGCTGATGATGATGAAAAGCCCTTGATTTATGGCCACCCTAAACCCTGGACTTCCTATACTACCATTCGGATTAACGGTGAGAATTACCTATTTGGGCGAGCTACTAAAAAGCGTGCCGGAGCCGGAGTACAAGGAGGAGAGCTCATTTCCGGACCAACGTTACATAACAATCAATTGCTGACTCAATGCCGCTATGGTCAAGTTCTGGCTGACCAAGTTTTAGATATTGCCCGCAGCCCGAGTACCGGAGCGTTGGATACCGCACGCATTATTTATCGTTTTACCAACCAAGGGTCCGAACCGGTTGAAATCGGAGTCCGGACCCTAATCGATACCATGCTTGGCAGTAATGACGGTGCTCCGTTTCGGATTGGCGAAACCGAGATTACCAGCGATTTGAGTTTGAATAAGAACCAATATCCGGATTTTTGGCAAGCCTTTGATTCTTTAGAAAAGCCATCGGTAATCGCTCAGGGAAGTTTGAAGGGGGAAGGCATAACTCAGCCGGATCAGATTATCTTCACCAATTGGGGCAAGCCGGCCGTCAAACCATGGGATTTTTCCCTGGAACCCGGCCGTGATTTCATCAGATTAGGCGAAGATGAGTTGGACAGCGCGGTGGTAATGTATTGGAACCCAAGAAAACTCGGTCCGGGAGAACAATTTGAAGTCATCCTTTATTATGGTCTGGGGGGGATTTCCTTTGCTCCGGGCAATACATTTTTAGGGATTTCAGCGCCGGCTGAAGTCCAATATAGCATCGGCGGGGCTCGTAGTTATTCGGTAATCTTGTATCTAGAGCACCGGGGCGAAGCTAAGGCCAAAAATATTAAGGTAAAATTGGCTTTGCCCAAAGGCTTGGAAACGGCGAAAAACCAATCCGAGATTAAGCTCGAAGAACTAGCGCCGGGAATTACCAAACAATTTGTCTGGGATATCACACCAAACGGAGCTTTTCAAGGCAACACCGCTTTTGAGATTAGCGTTACCGGTGATGGTTTGGAGTCAAACCGGGTAAGAAGGGAGATCAAAATAATTGGCCCACCACTTTTAGAGGTCGCCGCTATTATCCCCGAACTAAAAATAGTTAATCACCGGCTGGAACCAAACCCGCTAGTGTTGCCGTTAAAAATTAAAAACGCCGGCCAGTCGACGGCCTTTGGAATGAAGGCGGTCTTTAAATCAGAAGGTGGAATTCGATTGGCTAGTGGCGAACGAAACGAGAAATACCTTTCGGAATTACCCCCAAACAGTGAAGTAACTGTCAACTGGCAGGTTGAGCCTTTGAATGGGGTGACTAAAGGCGAGTTTAGTGTCACAGTCTCCGGGTCCAATACCAAACAGTTAACTTTTAAAGATGCGTTCATGATCCCGGTGCCTACAGCTAAAGTTGGTTTTACCGATCCCGGAACGCTTCGGCCCGGCCAAATCTTTAATTGTGATTTGTACGCTTTCAACTTGACGGGTGCCAAGAAGTTTTCCCTTGATGTAAAGTATGATCCGGAACAGTTACGGTTGGTCTATATATCCCGGGGAACTTTTTTAGTAGAAGGCCAGGAGTTAGCCTATTGGTCCAGCGGCCAAATCGACCATGAATCAGGTTTGGTGAAACAAATTTATGGGATCCGAGAAACTCCGTTTAACGGAGAGGAAACGGTTTTGGCGAGATTGAATTTTTTGGTAATCGGCGGCGGGACCGGCCGGATTGAGGCTGAAAATTTAGTGATTATCGATTCCGGTGAAGGAGAGGTTCCATTTAGTCTTAATAAATTGGAATATAAAATTGAGGGGGATGGTAAATGAGAACATTTAAATTAATCCTGATTGGACTGGTGTTAATAACATTGTTGACTGTTTTTTCGACAGCTAGTTTAGGGGCGAACAGTCCTTCGGATGTTTCACCTTCACACTGGGCTTATCAGGCTGTTAAAGTAATGATTGATAAGGGATACCTCCAGCTTTATCAAGATCAAAGTTTTCAAGGGGACAAACCGGTTGACCGATATACCTTGGCAGTAGTCATCTCCAAAATTTTAAACGAAATTGCCGCCGGAAGAGTCGGCAGCACCAAAGAAGATGTGGAATTGTTGCGTAAGCTCACCAATGAGTATTGGAGCGAGTTGGTGGAGATGAACATCAAAGGAAGCCAATCCAGCAAACGAATGGAAAGCTTATCGAAACAGGACCAGATTTTCAAGGAAGATTTAACTCAAACCATGGTCATGGTTCAAAAATTATCCGCGGAACAGATTTTGCTCCAGAAAGAAGTCCAGCAAATGCTGAATGAGATTCAATCCCTTAGCCAGAGAGTAAAACAACTGGAAGAGGAGAATACCAGACTTAAAGATGATATGGCTAGACTACGGGCTGAATACGATGAAACGAAACACAAACAAAATCTATACATATTTGCGGCAATTATCTTAGGATTAGCCGGTGCAGCCAAATAATCAATGATCATTTACAGTGAACAGTGATCAGTAGTTAGGGTATTGTTTGAACACTTACATTTCACGTGTTAGTGATTTGCAAACTAGACGCAAACGTCTTCGTCAACTGCAATTGACGAGGACGTTTGCGTCTATGACATTTTTTGCATAGTCTATCACCCCGGTTTGCCGGGGCAATCCAAGATAAAAATAGGCTACGGAGTGTTACTTTCATACTCGCGCCTTTAACCATAATAGACACCTCAAAATGCCGTCACTTTTGTCTCCTTTTCTTTAACAGCCTGCAAAGAACAGGTTAACGATGTATCTGTTTAGTTACCATTATGTAAATCAGTTGAATTTTGGAAATAAAGCGAGTATAATAAAATTAAACCGGGACAAAAAATAAAGTACTTGGACAAAAATTGTCCCATTAGAAAGGAGATGATATTTGATGATTTGCCCGGATTGCAAGAAAGATGTTAAATACAACCGAATTTACTGCCCTCATTGCAGTGGTGAATTGGTGAATCGTAACCGGAGGTCAGCCGAGGTTTCCGGTCGGTAAACGGAGTGAACTAAAAAAAGATTGGAGTGATTTGGATGAACAGTTTGATTCAGAGGGAATTCTTAACTAAAAAAGAGTATCCGAGTTTTGATAAAACTAGAAGTGAAAATCAATTTAGCCTAAATAAACTAAGCTGGGATAAACTAATTGCCTTAGAGTGCGGGATTAATTAATAAATTAACCCGCATTTTTTATCGCAGATAACGCAGATGACGTTGATCCAGCAGATAATACAGATGCTTTAGATATCGCTGTCTTTTTGTTTTTACCGATTGGGTTTTACCTTTAGGAATGAAAGCCAACATTACTTGCCGGTACTCGGAAGCCTAAATGCTTATTATCTTGAAAAAGATTACCGGTCGGTCGAATTCCAATAAAAAATAGTGTATAATAAACGAGAGGTGGTTGAGTTGGGAGATTCCTTGCGTGAGGTAGGTCAGGTTATTGAGCTTTCAGGGTCTCTGGCGAAGGTTATTGTTAAACGACACAGTTCTTGTGAGAATTGCGGCGCTTGCGGTATTGGCGGAAGGGCGGAAATGAGTTTTATGCTAAAAAATGATATCGGAGCCCGAGTCGGAGATCGGGTGCTAATCGAAATGCATTCTAAGACCCTGTTC
>JBLNDC010000517.1:0-11882 GCA_050261255.1 Bacteroidota bacterium | reverse complement strand
ATGGCAAGGGTGGTCGGCGGGGTGAACCCGGATCGGACGATGCGGGGCTAATTGGGCGGCGTCAACCAAAATCTTGGCTCCGGCGACATGCGCCATTTCGGCTAAGAGATAGATGGGGGGCAGGCATCCGGTAACATTGGAGGCCCCGGTGACCGCCAGCAGTTTGATTTTACCCCGGTTTTTTCTGAGGACGGTTTCTAACTGATCCAGATCGATTGACTCGTTTTTGGGTTCGATACAGATACTTTTACTGTTTAGCCAGGGGAGTTCGTTGGAATGGTGTTCGAGGCGGGTATAAACCACTAATTCTCCCGGTAAAAAACCGAGGTAATGCCGGATTTTGTTAATCGAATCAGTAGTGTTTTTGGTAAAAATCACTACGTCGTGATTGGGGTCGGCGTGTACAAAATCCCGTACTATCTCACGGCTCTCTTCATACTTTTGGGTCATGTATTGGGATTTATAACCGGCTCCACGATGAATGCTGGAATAGTACAACCCTTCTTCGGTGATTAGTTTCATTACTGCTTTAAAGGGAGGCGTACTGGCGGCGTTATCAAGATTAAGGTAACGTTTCAATCCATATTTAGTAGGAACCTTTTGATCAAATCCATAGATTAAATTGCTAAAATCAGCCATGCGAAAGGCACCTCGCTTCATAGTATGAAGGGAAGCACCAATCAGTGAACAGTTAACAAGAAAACTGTCTTAAGTCTGAAGAATGTTGATGATAGAAGAGAGAATACGGAAGGTTTAGGTAATTCTTTAACCTAAAAATGCTTTCGGGTAGATGCTTTTATTTCCCGTTTTTTTAAACTTCAAAACATTCCTTAATTAACTGTTATTTTCTATCTACTGCCATCGTGACTTCACAGTTAACAGTACCTCCCCTAATTGTCTATTCTCTTAATGCGGTAAGAGTCTCTTCAAAAGTTTTGGCTTGATCAAAGCTGGAAAAGGGAAGATATTCAATTATTAAACGGCCATTTTCGGTTCGTACCGTAAAATGAGCTCCGGCTTTTAATTCAAAATGGTCTATTACGGTTTCCGGCAGCGTGATTTGGCGATTCTCATCCATTTCCACAATGTATTCCAGTTTTCTCCCCCCCTTTATCAGAATAATCTAGAAAAATAAAACTATCTTTACCTAAACACTCGTGCCTCATGCCTCGCGCCTTTCATCTATATTAAGTATCTTCAAAAAAGGCGATTATCTTTCAAGGAAAATAAGATCAATTTGGGTTTTTCTGAAAGTGAAAAACGTTATATTTAAAAACCTATATTGGAACTGTTGGCAGGAACAATGAAAAATTCCATACTTTTTGTGGTTTTATCCGCTTAGAGCTGGGCAAATTAATTTTAGGCTAATACGAAAGGAGGGAAAATTGATGGGCACCGGTCAAAGGAGCAATTCTTATGTTGTTAAACAGGCAGCGCAGGCTCTTCATAGCATGAAGTATGAAATAGCTAAAGATTTAACCTCAGCCCAAATAATCGACACTTCTCCGATTGTCGGAGACTACTGGGGCTATATGACTTCCAAAGACTGTGGGCATGTCGGTGGGCAAATGGTTAAAAACATGATCCAAGCTGCCGAAAGGTCCTTATCGCAACAAGCGGTAGCTAGTGTTCAAACCGGCTTTAACGCTGGACTTGGTTATCAGAAAACGAATGATACCGTTCAAAGCGCAAATTTGAATCTTAACAGCTTAGATCAGAGGTATTAGTACTTATGGGGCGAGTCATCTCGCCCTTCTTTTTTATTTTTTAGACCTCCCTCGGCAGGAGTTTAATTCCCAGATAGCGAAAATAGCCACATTCATATTTAGTTGCTCAATAGTTATACTACGCGCATTATTTCCGGTTTCGCCCGTTAGTATAACTATTTGTTTGGGCCAGAGTTTTAAATTTAAGGGAGGTTTATTATGAAAACAGCTGAAATAGGGATTTTTGGCGGGTCGGGATTTTATTCTTTGTTGGATAATGTGCAAGAAGTAGCAATAGAGACCCCTTATGGAGCGCCCAGCGATAAAATTGCCATCGCCGAGATTGCCGGAAAACACGTGGCCTTTTTGCCGAGACACGGAAAACAGCACCAATATCCGCCGCATCTCATTAATTACCGGGCTAATCTCTGGGCGATGAAAAGCTTGGGAGTAAAACAAATAATCGGCCCTTGCGCGGCCGGGAGCTTACAAGCGAATGTTAAGCCCGGTGAATTTGTAGTAATCGATCAATTTGTGAACCGGACTTGGGGGCGGAAGGATACTTTCTTCGAAGGGCCGATTACTAGGCATCTGCCTGCCGCAGAACCATATTGTGCCAAGATGCGTAAAGTAGCCATCGCCAGTGCTAAACAACTGGGAATTACCGTCCATGAAACCGGAACGGTAGTTGTGATCCAAGGGCCTCGTTTTTCAACTAAGTCCGAGAGTAGGGAGTTCAGTAAAAATGGTTGGGAAGTAATTAATATGACTCAATATCCTGAAGGTTGGCTGGCGCGGGAGTTGGGAATCTGCTATGTAAATATCGCTTTAATCACCGACTATGATGTGGGATTAGAGGGTAATCCCGAGATTAAACCGGTGACTCACGAAGAGGTGCTCAAGGTATTCAATACCAATAATGATAAATTACGCAACCTCTTATTCACAATGATTAAGAACTTAGTGGATGATCCGGACTGCTCCTGCAGGGAACATTTGAAGGAAGAAATTTAGGATGGCGGAGCAACTAACCGATGGGCTAAAGGTGTTGATAGCCTCGATATTGCCTTACCTGGAATTGCGCGGAGCGATTCCTTTAGCCTGGCAGCTAGGTTTTAACCCTTTAGAAGCATATATTTTAGCAGTAATCGGAAACATGATCCCGGTAATCCCGATTCTAATTCTAATTGAACCAGTTATAAAATGGTTTAGTAAGATCACCCTATTTAAGAAACTTTGTGAATGGGTTCTCGTCCGTAGCCGTCGTCAGGCCCCTCAAGTCCAAAAGTATGGTTTTTGGGGGCTTGCCATTTTTGTGGCCATTCCCCTGCCGATGACCGGGGCTTGGTCTGGGGCGGCAATCGCTTTTATTTTGGGAATGCGTAAAAGAGTAGCTTTCTTGTCAATCTTTTTAGGAGTTTTAACGGCGGGATTGATTGTGACTAGTTTAACTTACGGTTTAGCTTATTTATTTGAGCGAGTTCCATAATTACCTTTAGAGTATACCTATGTCCGCCCAATTCAAACCATATCTTGGTAAATTAAAATGGAAAACTCATAAAAAAAATTACCCTGCATAAACTAAACTATACCTAGTAGTCGTATCGAAAAATATCGCCAATCGCATTTCCAAATTACTTGGAGGTACATCTTTGTCTGAACAAGAAGTCGTTGAGATGGCAACGGAGAATATGGATTTTCGACTGCCTTGTTTGTTCTGCCGCCATTTTGAACTTTGTAATCTATGGAAAGACGGACGCGAAACCTGCTCCTCATTTAGTAGGTAGTCGTCCACGTCAACCTCCTGTTGACCCAGGCAAAATTAAGAAAATAAGTTGATGTGGATCGACAAGTAGTTGTTAGCCACTACGTGGCAACAATGGTCGATAGCATTTTCTAAGTAGTCGCCTACCTTGGATTTATTCAGGTTATTTTGCAATTCCCTCAGGTATTAATTATTGATTTATCCGGCATTTTGCCGGTTTTTTAATGTAGAGGATTAATTAATTTATTTTTAAAATTTACGAAAGAACTTTAATAAACTCTTAAAAACAAGTAATATAAAAATGACAGAGGAGTTTGGGAGGTTTTGGATGGAACAATTTTTGGAGATGTTGTCTCATTGGAGCGATCCGGAATTTTTAGCCAGATACCGGAATTATCTAGTGCTAACGGTTTTTTTGTATAGTTTTTTAGAAGTGATTTTTCCGCCTCTTCCGGGAGATTCATTGTTGATACTAAGCGGTTCAATATCGGGAATGTCCGGAATTAACCCCGTTGCTATTATGATCAGCGCTTTGTTGGGAACCTTTACCTCTTCAATATTGTTATATTTTTTGGGAAGGAAAATGGGGAAAGTTTTGTTGCAGTCCTCAAAGTATTCTCAGTTATTAGATACAAAAATGTTTCATATGTTGGAAAAGTGTTTTCAAAGATACGGCTTTTGGACGATTTTTTTGAGCCGGTTTATACCGGTAGTCCGTTCCGGTATCATTTTAGCCGCCGGTATGGTTAATATGGGAAAAATAAAAACATTTTTAACAGTTGGCGTTTCGATTATGATGTCGACAACCATTTTTGTAATGAGCGGCAGGCTTTTAGGGCAAAACTGGCGAAAGTTGCCGGAGTTTTGGCATGACCGGATTAGAATGCTTTTCTTGGCAATATTATTTATCATCATACTTTACTTGCTTTTAAGTCAAATTTGGAAACTATTGCGGATTCAAAAACAGAAACCACAGGAGCAGAATGAGTAAGAAAAATAAGACAGTCTATTATTGCGAAAATTGCGGCCATCAAGAATCTAAATGGATCGGCCGCTGCCCGGCGTGTAAAGAATGGGGAACACTCCTGGAAGAACCGGAAGAAGAAATTGTTGAAGAGTTGTCCAATTTAAGCAGTTTTCAGACTCCCCAGATTCTAAACCAAGTAAAAACCGATGAATCGATCCGTCTTACCACCGGTTTTGAAGAGTTTAACCGTTTATTGGGAGGCGGTTTGGTAACCGGATCGGTTTTGTTGTTAGTGGGAGATCCGGGTATCGGCAAGAGTACCCTTAGTTTGATCATAGCGGGAAATGCAGCTCGAGATGGTACCGTCCTTTACGTAACCGGGGAGGAATCCTCCGAACAAACTAAGATCCGGGCGGATCGAATCGGGGTTTTCCCTGATGGCTTATTCGTAGTATCCGAAACTAATTTGGATTTGGTCTATAAGCACTTTACAGCTCTAAAACCAAGACTAATCATCATTGATTCGATTCAATCTTCCTTTTTAAGCAAACTGCGCTCCACCCCCGGATCACCTTCACAGATTAAAGAATGCGCTTTATATTTAATTAAAATCGCTAAACAAGAGAATGTTCCGATTATCTTAGTTGGTCAAGTCACCAAGGAATCGGAATTAGCCGGCCCCCGAGTTTTAGAACATTTGGTTGATACCGTTGTTTACCTTGAAGGTAATAGGACCCAGAGTTTGAGAGTGGCCCGGGCTGTCAAAAATAGGTTTGGGCCTACTGAAGAAGTAGCTTTATTCGAAATGACCGGCACCGGTTTGGTGGAAGTGGTTAATCCCTCCGAGTATTTATTGGAGAGTAGAAATGAGACTATGCCCGGTTCAGTCATTGTGGCGAGCGCCAGAGGAAGCAGGCCGATCTTTACCGAGATTCAAGCTTTGGTTACTGAAGCGCCCGAAGGGATTCCACCGCGTCAAATCGCTATCGGAGTAGATCGAAACCGGTTATTGTTGGTGACGGCGGTGATTCAACGTTGGTTAGGGGAGCGATTGACCAATAAAAATATTTTTGTTTCCATCGCCGGGGGTATCGAATCAGGAGATCCCGCCCTTGACTTGGGAATCGCCGCTGCGATAATTTCCTCAATTAAAGGTATAACTTTTAGCTCCAAATTATTCTGGATCGGCGAACTGACTCTTTCCGGGGAAATTCGTCCGGTGCCTGGGATGGAACGACTAGTTAGCGAAGGAAATAGGCTTGGGTTTGAACAGTGTGTTTTAGCCAAACGATTTAAGCCGAAACAGTCTGCGCTGAAAGTATATGGACTGGAACATTTACGAGCATTGCCAGGTTTAGCACCGGAGATTAGCCGTAAAGACCCAGGTTGATTAACGGAGGTTCGAATCGATGGGTGATCGCGAACAAAAGCAGGAGGAATTGTTTAAAGTCTTAAAAATGGTGGCCCCAGGGACAGCTCTTCATGAAGGTTTGGAGAATATACTCAGGGCTAAAACAGGGGCTTTAATTGTCGTTTCCGACTCCGAGAATATTATGAAACTGGTGGGGGGCGGATTTAGAATCAACACCGACTTAGAACCGTCCAGCCTTTATGAGCTGGCCAAAATGGATGGGGCCATCGTAATTTCATCCGACGCTAAAAAGATATTAGTGGCGAACGCCCATTTAACGCCTGATCACCTTATTCCGACTTCGGAAACAGGCACGCGTCATCGCACCGCTGAAAGGATGGCGATTCAAACCGGAGAGTTGTTGATTGCCATCTCCCAAAGGCGGAATGTGATCACTCTTTATAAGGGAAACCAGCGTTATGTGATTCGGGAAGTCGGAACAGTATTGGCTAAGGCTAACCAAGCCCTGCAAACTCTGCAAAAATATAAGAGCGTATTAGAACAAGCCTTATTAAACCTCTCGGCCTTGGAATTCGAAATTTTGGTTACTCTGTCCGATGTTGCTACCGTGGTGCAGAGGGAGGAGATGGTCAGCAGGATTGCGGCAGAGATTAGGCAATACATTTGTGAGTTAGGCGCCGAAGGCCGCTTAGTCAGTATGCAGCTTGAAGAGTTAATGGTAAATATCGAGGATGATGGATTATTGGTTTTAAGGGACTATGTTGCCGACCGCCTCGAGCAAGTAATGGCTATAAAGGAGAACTTGTCCATTTGGGATGACGACGAACTTTTGGATTTAAGCGCTATAATTCGGTTACTAGGCTATCCCAATGGAACGACACCGGATTTGTCCGTTTCCGCCCGCGGTTTTCGATTATTGAACAAGATTCCCCGGTTGCCATTTCCGGTTGTTGAAAATTTGGTCGAAACCTTTGGCGAACTACCTAAGATCCTGGAGGCCTCAACTGAAGAACTGGATGATGTGGAAGGCATTGGTGAAGTTCGCGCCAGGACAATTAAAGATGGTTTGAGAAGACTCCGGGAACAAATTTTACTCGACCGGCACTATTTTAACCGGCCAATTTAGAGAAGTATGTAAAAAACCGTTGACAAAGATAATAAAAACTGTTAAAATATTTAACTTGACTTAAATTAATCCTCATTATATAATATTAGTGTGATTTATTTAGGAGGACTGAGGGTTAAATGTTTAACATCGGCGACAAAGTAGTTTATCCGATGCATGGGGCAGGGATAATTGAGGGGATAGAAGAGAGAGAAATTTCCGGCGAAAAGCTTAATTATTATGTGATTAAACTTCCAATGGGCGAAATGAAAGCCATGATACCAATGCATAAAGTGGATGAAGTCGGATTGCGTCAGATCATTGACGAACAGGAAATTTTGAAAGTTTTTGACGTTTTAAAGCATGAAACTTCTAGTATGCCTATGAATTGGAACCACCGTTATCGGATTAATCTCGAAAAAATAAAGAGCGGCAGTATATTTGAAGTAGCTGAAGTAGTCAGAAATTTGGCAAGTCGCGATCGGCAAAAAGGTCTTTCCACCGGCGAAAAAAAGATGCTTGAAAATGCAAGACGCATTTTACTAAGCGAACTGGTGCTGGCTAAGAATGTAGCTGAAAATCAAATGGAAGAAATCTTGGATGGTTATCTTAGTTAACGGTTGATTTGGTATAATGACCTGGCATGTATGTGCCGGGTTTTTATTTTATAAAGGAATATGGTTTTCAGAATTTTTATGGAAGTTTTAGTTCATACCCACTGGAAGGAAGGTTTTTAATGAAATAATTACTGAGAAATTTCCTCTCCAGCATTTCAAGTTATGCTGAAATTTTTCTCTCTGTTATCATACTTCTTGGGGTTATTTTGGCCGCAGTTGGGTTAATCCTCAATTTAATCGGTATGTATGCGTCTCTCAGTAAACTCCGGGATGGGACCATCGAAACGGTGGAGTTTTTGGAAGAGGATAGACATACTAAAAAATAAAATTAGTTTTGAATTTCGAAGCGGAGCCAAAAGCTGCCGCTTTTTTCTTTGGGTAATAAAATTAATAAAAGCTATTACAGTGGATAAATTTAGAAATATGGTCAATAATAACAGTATTATCAAAGGAAAGGGTGAATGAAATTTGCGCTGGGGGAAGTTTTTTTTACCTTTTAGTTGGAGCGTATTTATCTTAGTAATTACCTGGCTTTTTCAACCAGCGGCTTCATTTGGGTATTATTGGCTAATTATTGCCATTTTTGGATTAATTGTAGGACTGATCTTCTCTAAATACGGAATGCCGTCATTAATCGGGCAGTTGAATAGTACGAGTAGCCAGGACTTTGTGATTAAAACCGTTGCCTTTTTAATCGGACTATTTGTTGCCGCCATGTTGATCGTTGCTTCGGGACCGGTTATGGTAATCTTCGATATGCTGCGCCGAACCGTTTATATATTTTTGTTACTGGTAACCTGTTCGGTTTTTTTTATGTTTTTGATTTCGACCAAAGCTAGAGAATTATCGGACTTGTTATTTAATTCCAGTTCCTGCGCTGAACAAAAAATTAGTTCCGGAAAAGATCTATTAAAAATTCTTGATACCAGCGCAATTATCGACGGTCGCATCGCCGATCTATGTAAAACCGGTTTTTTAGAGGGAGTCTTGATTATTCCCCATTTTGTGCTGAATGAACTTCAAAAAATTGCGGATTCCTCGGATCCCTTGCGTCGCAACCGGGGACGACGAGGTTTGGATATTTTAAATAAAATCCAGAAGGAGAACCAGGTTGCGGTCAGAATTTTTGACATGGATTATGAGGATCTAACCGAAGTTGACACTAAGTTGCTCCGTTTAGCCAGAGAGCTTGAAGCGAAAGTAGTCACCAATGATTTTAATTTAAATAAAGTGGCCGAGTTATACGGGGTAGAAGTATTGAACATTAATGAACTTTCCAACGCTATCAAGCCGGTGGTCTTGCCGGGAGAAGAAATGGTTGTACATGTCTTGCGGGACGGTAAGGAATATGGACAAGGGATCGGGTATTTGGAGGATGGAACGATGATTGTGGTCGAGGGAGGTAAAAATTACATCGGTTTAAATATTGAAATTTTAGTAACCAGCGTCCTTCAGACTTCGGCAGGTAGAATGATCTTTGCCAAACCCAAGGATTACATTATCTCCAAAGCAACTTCTTTATAATAGCTAAAAAGAAGGTTACTTAAGCTGTGAAAGAAGTTCCCAATAGTATCGGAGTGCCGTGAAGGGCACTTTTTCTTTTTTGGAGGAGGAAAATTTGAATCGTAGCTGGAAATCAATATAATGAAATCAGATTAAAGGTTAATACATAAGTTGGAGGGTTTAATGAAAGAACCTTTCGAAGTTGGCGCAATTATTCCGGCCGCCGGGAGTGGCCGAAGAATGAATGCCTCAATCAATAAAATTATGCTGCCTTTATTAGGGCGGAGTGTTTTGGAGCGTACTTTAGAAACATTTTTAACCTCGAAGTTCATTAAAATTGTAGTTTTAGTTATCAAAGCGAAAGAAAAGGTTACTTTACAAAATCAGACTTCCCGATTGGCTTCGAAATTTGATAAGGAGATTGTTTTGGTTGCCGGAGGTGAAGAACGGCAAGAATCGGTAGCGAACGGCCTTAATTATTTGAAACAATGGCCGGGTTGGAAGGGGCAGAAACGATTGGTGGCAATTCATGATGCGGCCCGTCCCCTTTTAACTCCGGAATTACTGAAACAATCCTTGTTGGCTGGGTTGGAATACGGAGCGGTTGGAATAGGCGTTCCGGTGAAAGACACCGTCAAGCAAGTCGATGCGGATGGGATGGTAATTGCGACGCCGGATCGGGCCGGTTTGTGGGGTATCCAGACCCCGCAAGTTTTTGATTTAGGTTTATTACTCGAATGTTACCAAAAGGCATGCGCGTCCGGGAAAATATTTACGGATGACTGTGGGGTGGTTGAGTATTGTGGCCAACCGGTCAAATTAATACTTGGTTCCTATGAAAATTTGAAGATCACCACTCCCGAGGACCTAATATTGGCGGAAGCGATTTTAAGGAGGAGAGAGAATGCGGATCGGCCAGGGTTTTGATGTTCATCGGTTAGTTTCCGGTAGGAAACTGGTTTTAGGCGGTGTCGAGGTGCCGTATGAAATGGGTTTGTTAGGCCATTCCGACGCCGATGTATTGATTCACGCCGTAATGGACGCTTTATTGGGGGCAATCGGCGCCGGAGATATCGGCGTTCACTTTCCCGATAACGATCCCAGTTTTAAGGATATAGACAGCATGGTGCTTTTGGAGCGAGTTTTAACGCTAGTGAACGAGCATGGATTCAGAATTGGAAATATCGATGGGACAATTATCGCCCAGCGACCCAAATTAGCGGGGTATATACCTCAAATGAGACAAAGAATCGCAGAACTGGCCGGAGTTGATGTTTCACGGATCAATATCAAGGCTACGACTACCGAAAGTTTGGGTTTTACCGGCCGGGGAGAGGGTATCGGAGCCATGGCTATAGCTTTGGTGGAACCTGTCTCTTGAAAATCAAGTTCGGAGGGTGTATCATATCAGTTGACAGTTATCAGTAATCAGTTAACATAAAGAGCAAGATTTTTTTAAAACCTAGTAATAGATGTCCTTATGGGAGTTGAAAGCAGTTTATTATTTTCCGTTGTAAGTTAAGGAATTGCATAATTCAGGAGTTAAGCCTTGGCTCACAATAGATTGATAGATACATCCGGGCTAGTCACTATCTATTGTGGCCAAAAGGTTTATTAAGGTAATTATACAATTCCCTCAAGTATTAATTAAAGTTTTTGTTCTTTTTGAATCTATTTTAAGTTTAAAGATGATTCCGTTTAATATCATAATGTAAAGGACGGTTGCAATGCTTGAAATCGATGATGCGGGCGGAGGTTGTTTTATCGGGCCGGAAGTATTGGTAATTCATCGTTTGGAAACGAAACAAGCTTGGTATTTGATTATTCCGCCTCAGATTATCGAAAGGGTGCAATATGCTACTAAGCTTTTAAAGAAAGCTTTTACAGAATTGGGAATCTCAGCCTTGGAACCGGTGCGGTTATGCCGGGGAGAGATTTTTGATCCGTTCCAAAAGTATCTGGAGGAGCGGAAATATCAAGTCATTCGGGAAAAAGTATCCGACGCCACGGATGAGCTTGCTGAGGCTAAATTCATGGAAATATTGCATTCATATGGCTTTCCCAAAGAATTAATGTTGGAGCAGAGAAATTATCATAAATTTTATGAGATGGTCGCATTCTGGTATTACAGCCGTGAGAACCAAAAGGGCGGCATTCGCAAAGCACGGTTACAGCCTCCTTACCGGATCAGAAGGATTGCTCAAAAATATCCCCATCTTTTTCGATTGATCTTTCAAGAAGAGGTCGCCGGATAAGATAGCATTTAATATAATCCGGAAGCATATATTACCCCCGGAAGGGGGTTTTTCGGTATGAGCGAAAATAACTTTCGTTTTGAGTTAGTGTTTTGGTTGCAAATCATGGGTGACCATGCCCGGTTCATCAAAGCTTCATTGCTGCCGGGTGACAATAATCTAGTGATGATTACCGAAGATTTTGTGCAATTGTTTGATAAAATGTTGGACAAAGTACGGCAAGGGGCAGGGTTAGAATTGGGCGGGGATCTGGTGGGTGAGATTACCGCTGCTGTAATTAGTTTTCGGGAACTGAAACGGGAACTACTCTCCGACCGCTTGCGGAACCTCCCGGTCACTTCGTTAACGCCGACATTTTATAATCATATGTTAAATGAACTCGAACAATTTTTAGCGATCTTATCAATTGGGGCGGCGGAAGGCGGGGCTAAAGAAAATATCTTGGGCGAACATTTATTATGGTCCCTGGATGCTTCCGGCCATGCTGCGGCGCTGGCTGGGGATTTGGACAAAGTGGAATACCGTTTACGCGCCGAAGCTGAACTTTTTTTAACCCGTTTTGATGGGTTATATATCAAAGCGGTTGAATTAG
>JBLNDC010000516.1:0-2714 GCA_050261255.1 Bacteroidota bacterium | reverse complement strand
CTTGCCATCCGGTCCCGGCCCGTTCTTTTTTGAGACAATCGGTTCAGCCAATTGGGCCTGGTTCTTAAGAAAATCCGAATAATCGGTATAATTTCCCACGAAATGTTGGATCGTGCCGTTGGCTCCAAAAGCGAGGAGTTTCTCCACCACCCGGTCTAAAAAATAACGGTCATGTGAGACGGTAATCACTACGCCCGGGAATTCATCGAGATAATCTTCCAACACGGTTAGGGTTTGAATATCAAGGTCATTGGTGGGTTCGTCCAACAAGAGCACATTTGGGGCGCCCATCAAGATCCGCAACAAATAAAGACGGCGTTTTTCCCCGCCGGAAAGTTTGGCGATGGGGTTATATTGGATTCCGGACGGGAATAAGAACCGTTCCAACATTTGGGTAGCGCTAATCATTCCCCCGTCATTAGTTGGCAAAAACTCGGCTACTTCCTTGATATAATCGATCACCCGGAGCCTTTCGTCCATTCCAAAATGTTCCTGAGTAAAAAAACCGAATTTGACTGTCGGCCCGACCTCGACCTCACCTTCATCCGGTTCCAGGTTACCGACGATTAAATTCAACAAGGTCGATTTGCCGATTCCATTGGGGCCGATGATCCCAACGCGATCCTTATGTGAAAAAGCGTAATTGAAATTGGCAATGATCGGTTTACCGGCGAACTGTTTATGCAGATTCCGTAAGGCTACGATCTTTTTCCCTAACCGGGTTGAGCCGGCGGTGATTTCAATCGTATCGTTATTCACCTGTTCCGCCATTTCCGATTGGAGCTTTTCAAACCGGTCGATCCGCGCCTGTTGTTTGGTGGAACGGGCCTTGGCTCCCCGGCGGATCCAAGCCAGCTCTTGACGGTATAGATTTTTGCGTTTAGCGGCGATTGATTGTTCCAGTTCTTCCCGTTCCGCTTTTTTTTCTAAAAACAAACTATAATTGCCGGTATAGCTGAAGAGCTTTCCTCCGTTTAATTCGAAAATCCGCTCAACCACCCGGTCTAAAAAGTAGCGGTCGTGGGTGACCATCAACAGCGCCCCTTTACGCTCTTTCAAGTATCCCTCCAACCAGTCGACAGTCTGATTATCAATTTGATTGGTGGGTTCATCTAGGATTAATAAGTCGGCGGGACTAATCAAGGCTGCCGCTAGTGCGACCCGTTTGCGCTGGCCGCCGGAGAGCAAACCCATCTTAGCGGTGAAGTCGATGATCCCCAATTTGGTTAAGATCGTTTTCGCTTCACTCTCAATTTGCCAAGCATCGGCCTCATCCATTTTCTGCCCTAAGTAGAGTAATTTTTGCTGAATTTCAAGATCGGCTGCCCGTTCTTGGGCTTGACTTAATACAGTTTCATATTCCCGAACCAGTTTCATGAGAGGTGAATTTCCTTCAATTGCGCTCTCAAGGACGGTGCTTTCCGGATTAAAAAAAGGATTTTGTGATAAATAACCAATCCGAGCATTATTGGCGCAGGTTACCTGGCCGCTATCGGCATGCTCGATTCCGGCTAAGATTTTCAATAAGGTTGATTTACCGGTGCCATTAACACCGATCAATCCTATCTTTTCCCCTTCGGCGATACCGAAGCTTAACTCGGAGAATAATGACTTAACACCGTAAGTTTTGGCAATTTTCTCAGCCGATAATAGATTCATCGAGGTTCCTTTCGGTTTGACAGATAAAAATTTTTGCTCTCTAGGAAATAATCTATGAATGACTATATCATTCATCTAAAAGCATATCAATATCAACTTAACAAAGGTTGCATCCGAGAATTGACAGTGGAGGATTTGTATTTTTGTAGTAAAAATTGTCAGTCAACTCCTTTATCTTTACTGGCTGGAGTGTTTAAAAGATTGCGACAGGAATAATCAAAATTAACTTGAATTTATAATATAGCTCGAGATATCCGTGGGTTAATCTTACTCGCCGGTTTTACTGGGGCACATAAAAAGAGGTACTAGGTAACGAAGCGCTACTTCCAAACTCTTACCTCATCACGCCTCTTGTCTATACAAACTATGGGGGAGAAAGCTAAATGAGTGTCAAAAGGTTCGAGCTCAATATTTGGCGCGACAGCGATCATTCCCTGGTAATTAGATTCCTCTTTTCATATCTAATCATCCTAATGGTGCCGGTTTTCATCGGAACCCTAGTTTACCAAGAAGCCATCCGGATAGTTGAATCCGACGTTAAAACCACCAACCTTGCTACTTTGGGCCAATGTAGGGATATCGTGGATCAACAACTTGCCGCCATTGATACCATGAAAAACCAAATTGGTTTAACGCCTCAATTGGGCCTTGCCCTCAAAAACGACAATACTCGGCAATTGAGTTTTTACTATGAGATGCGGAAGTTAATGAATGAGTTAAGGCCTTACGCGATTAGCGGCAACATTGTGGATAACTTTTTCATTTATATGAGAGAACCGAATTATATAATTTCGCCTGAAATGGCCTATGATGCCGATTTCTTCTTTCGAAGCGTTTTTAAATATAAAGGGATGAGTCAAGAACAATGGATGACCGAATTGAAGAATTATCATTCCGGTTTTGTTTTACCTGCTTCTCAAGTGACTCTTGAAAGTAGAAATTTGTTGGTGATCCCCTATATTTATTCACTTCCCATAACCTTCCACCGCAAAGTTGACGGCGCCATTATTTTTTTATTAAATGCCCAAGCGATGCAAGAATTATTACAACAGAAT
>JBLNDC010000515.1:0-3239 GCA_050261255.1 Bacteroidota bacterium | reverse complement strand
TAGGAGATTTCTGCGCTAATCGCTAGTAGCACGGTTAAACAGAAAATGGTATAATTATGGTAAAACCAGCGGCGAGGTGAGTCCCTTTGTTTGAAAATAAAACCAAATCGGTTGAATTGGACTATTCAGATTTCAAAGAGATTGCCGCGGGAGCTTTCGGCTTTTTAGTAAAAGAATATGGTTTCCGGCTTGTTAAGTTCGATAATAATACTGTAAGGTATCAAACAGCCAAAGTTTTCGTCAACATTAGCCTTGGTCGGGCTTCAATGGAAATAAAAGTGGATCTCGGACTATTGCCTAACCAATATGATGAGGTCCAACATAAATTCTCATTAACTGAGATCATCGAACTGCTAGTTGACCAGAGAGACAGTGAATACCTTTATTTTCAAGGCCTTAATAAGGAGCAACTTCAGAAACATTTACCGCAATTAGCCGAATTGGTTAAGAAATACGCTAAGGATGTACTAAAAGGAGACTATTTGATCATTCAAAACTTGGAGCGATTGCGCTCTGATACTTCGGTCGGGTTATCGAAAGAAGCGCGAATTAGACAAAGTTTATTTGATTAAGCTAAAACGTGCCTGAAATAAATAATTAAAAATTTCGGGGGTCAGACTTTATTGATTACCTGAAATGAATCGAGGACCGAAAATGATCAAAAAGTATTGGTTAATTCCACTACTTATTTGGAGGTTGACTCCTTTCGGATGGGCTGCTGAACAGAAAGTGATCGTTCTTCAGTTTCCATGCATATTAGAAGTCGAGCATTTCTCGATCCGGGCGGGCAGGATTATCAACGATCAGGACGCCGGCAACGGCAAGGCTGTTCTCTCCGAGAGTTTAAGTTTTACCGCTAGGATCAACGTAATTTTTAACGAAACCGGCGAATATCGATTGACCTTATATGAAAAAGCCGCCACCGGCGATAAAGATTCGGTTCACATTAAAATCAATACTTCACCTGATATCCGTACATATCCCCATGCAGCTTCTTATGGCGTTTATGCGCCATGTGTGAAAACCGCCTCCTTTATTTTAAACCAGCCGGGCAATGTTACTATTACCCTCTTTACTACCAATGAATTTGGTTCGTACTATGATAAAGTCGTAATCGATAAAATTAAGTAGTTCAGATTTATTCATAAAAGTCAAGGGGTTTGAGAATAATACCCAAACCTCTTTTTTGTGTTGAAAAATAATTTGAACTTCGTGAATAAAACTGCTCATATATTAAATGCTAAAAAGAGGCCGGTTCTTATAGGTTGTTAGTCGTTAGGTTTATCTTTAGGAATAAAAGCCAAAAGTTAAAGGCTGGTAATTTAAGGAGTTACATAATTCCTGATTTAAGCTTTGGCTCATAATATATTGATAGATACATCTGGGCCGGTCACTATATATTGTGGCCAATGGGTTTATTAAGGTAATTATGCAATTTCCTCAATTGCAAGCTAAAAGCGTCTATTGAGAAAAAGGAGTTAAATTAATGAATAGTTTAAGAAAAACAATTATGATTATATCGATGATAGTAATTATTAGTACTTTGATCTTACCGGGTTGCCCGGATGGGGAAGAGAGAGGAGGGGCTGATGTTCAAAATATTTTGAACGAGCTCGAACTCAGTGTTTTTGAACAAATTAATCAATATCGGGCTAAGCAGGGATTAACACCCTTGGTGATCGATATTCAAATCGTGACCCAAGCTCGAAATCATAGTCAAAACATGGCTGAAGGCACTGTCCCGTTCAGTCACGAAGGCCTAGAGGAACGCGCCGCGGCTACCGGTATCAAAATTGAATCAGTCTCCGAAAATGTCGCTTATTACCAAGAAGTTCCCGACGTAGCTACTAGGGTTGTGAATGGTTGGCTTCAAAGCGAAGCGCACCACAAAAACATTGTCGGTGATTTTAACCTTACCGGAATTGGTATAATCCAAAACACGTCGGGACGGTATTATTTCACCCAAATTTTTATCCGTTCGTCCGAATCAAATTGGTTTAGTTTTTCCTGGTTACCATTTTGGAGGCGCCAGGATAATTTGTCGAAGCGAAATGATTAACTGTTGTTGAAATTACACTTTTTTAAGTCATATATTATCACCTTCAACATAGAAAATAAATACAATGGCATTTTTTCAAGCAGGAAGATTTGAATATGGGATCGGCATTTATTTTTTGTATTTCTATGTCGATAAGAGGTCTTGCTGTTGCCAATTGCTAAATGTTTTTTTGAAAGGGGTTTACTAAATGGCTATCAAAACCTGTTCGTTTAAGGTTAGCAATCAAATTCCCAGTCCTGATTTTGAGAGCGGTCCTTTGGAACCAAAAGACTGCGTTAAGGATGAGGATGTCAAAAAGGCGATTGAAGATTACAAATGCGCTGTAAACCGCTATAATAGTATTGATTTTTCAGATTCGAGAATGGAAGGTATTCTTTTTCTCGAACGTCAGTTAGCCTTCATTGGGCTGCAGTTAGCTTTGGCTAAAGCCCGAATTAGAAACGGCGTTGCTCCGAATCTCGATTATACAACCTTTGAAACCATGCTTAAAACTTTACTCCCTAATATTTTGTGGATGTACCAAATGGATCAAAGATATGAATGACTAACAAAAATAAAGATAAGTAAAAACCCGGTGTATACCGGGTTTTTACTTTTATCGTTTCAAGCTTAATAATCCATTCCGCCGCCCGGAGGCATTGGCATTGGTTTTTCCTTCTCCGGGATTTCAGTAACCAAACATTCGGTAGTCAGAAGCATCGCCGCGATACTGGCTGCGTTTTGGAGCGCGCTCCGGGTTACTTTGGCCGGGTCGATAATACCGGCTTTCACCATATCAGTAAATTCCCCGGTTAAGGCATTATAGCCTTGGCCTTTAGGCATGCCGCTCACTTTTTCAACGATGACCGAACCTTCGACTCCGGCGTTATTCGCGATTTGTTTCAAGGGTTCTTCCAATGCTTTCCGGACTAAGGAGATACCGGTGGCGATATCGCCAGTTTCTTTATTTCTCAAGCCATCGAGCACCGGAGCGATTTGGAGGAGAGCAACGCCGCCGCCCGGAACAACGCCTTCCTCAACTGCAGCCCGTGTGGCTGATAAAGCGTCTTCAATCCGGTGTTTTTTCTCTTTCATCTCAGTTTCGGTAGCAGCTCCGACTTGAATTACAGCAACTCCACCGGCCAGTTTGGCGAGTCGTTCTTGGAGTTTTTCGCGATCATAATCGGAGGTAGTGTCCTCG
>JBLNDC010000514.1:0-4327 GCA_050261255.1 Bacteroidota bacterium | reverse complement strand
ACCCCTTTGGCTAAACCCATTAACGCCACCGCCACATTGTCTTCCGGCTTGATTTGCAATACCTTATTAACCGTAATCACCGTCTTTCTATAAAAACAGGCAAGAGCGTAAGGCGTGAGTTTTAAACGTTCAATCCGCGACACCTTTTTACCCGAGCCTGTTTTCTCCGTAAATAATCAGATGAAGGGCAATTAATTGAAATTGCCCACCATCAATTATCATATATTAATTAATCAATTATCAATTGTCAATTATATTGTCAATAATTACGATACTTTCTCCAACCCAGGGAGCATTCCTTCTCGCAAAATTAATTTCAGGTCCCGCGCCACTCCGGGGACGAGTTCCGGGTATTCTTCCAACTCTTCCGGGCAGAACTTGGCCAAGATATCGGTGGTGACTTGGACCAAACTAAGTTCGCCCTTTTGATACCGGGTCCACATATCTTTGAAAAATTCCAAAGTAGCTTGATCATCCTGGATCAAGTACTCCTGCCCGGCCCGATGCCCTACCAACCGGTTATTCCGGATTTCGGTCCCATAGTAAAAGGCGATCAAAGCAGCCAGTGAAAAGGTCAACCGCTTCGGCAGATGTCCGGTTTTGGCCACGTACTCCTTTAAGGACGGAAGCACCCGGGCTTGAAACTTGGAGGTTGAGTTCAATGAAATATCAAACCATTTATGATCGATGAACGGGTTATTGAACCGTTCCAATACATCTTTGGCAAAACCTTGGAGCTCGTTGCTATCCAGATCCAAAGTCGGGATAATCTCTTCAAAGACCACATCATGCATAAATTTTCCTACTTTCCCGTCATGGACCGCGTCACGCACTAACTCGATATTGGAAAGGTAAGCCACAGCCACCGCCGAAGTATGAACTCCATTAAGAATCCTTACTTTTCTGGTACGATAGGGAGTCATATCCTTGACCCATTTAACATTCAGACCGGCTTGGGCAAAAGGTAGTTTCTCCTGTAATTTAGGGTCTCCTTCAATTACCCAAAGGTGAAAAACTTCCCCGGTGTTCAAGTTTTGGTCCGTATACCCCAACTCCTGCTGGAGTTGGTTGGCTTCCTTAAAGGGATAGCCGGTGACAATCCGGTCCACTAAAGTATTTAAGAAATGATTGCAGGTATCGAGCCAATTAATAAAATCATCGGGCAAACCCCATTCTTCCGCTAACCGCAACACTATTCGTTTCAAGTTGTCGCCGTTTCTATCGATTAACTCACAGGGCAACAAGATCATTCCCTTATCGAGAGCCCCTTTGAAAAATTGATATCGCCGGTAAAGGTAGGCGGTAATTTTAGCTGGGAAAGACGTCGGAGGATTATCAAATAATTTATCGTCGGCATTATAACAAATGCCGGCCTCAGTGGTATTGGAAACTATGTATTCAATCTCGGGATTTTCAGCGCATTTTAAAACTTCGTCCCACTCGGTATAGGCATTTAAACCCCGGCTAATTACCGGGATGACCTCACGTTTGTCAATGATTTGCCCATTTTGGGTCCCGCGTAAAATTTGGGTATATAGTCCGTCTTGCTGATTCAAATTAGCCACCCGGCCTTGGGCAATCGGCTGGACTACAACCACTCTGCCTTTAAAAAGGCCCTCTTTATTAACCTGATGTACCATCCAGTCGACAAAGGCCCTTAAAAAATTCCCTTCACCGAATTGAATGATCCTTTCAGGGTAATTTAAGACCTCCCGTTTGTAGTCAGCCAATTCTGTACCTAATAGCTTCTCTTCCAAGAGCTTTCTGTTTAACATTAGCGATTCCGTGGCATCCATTCGAATCAGTTCCTCCTCATTTATCGGTGACGATATTATGAAATAATTGTTTAATTTTTCCTGTCTTACTTTATATTTTACACCTAAACAGCACTTTTATAATTGAACTAATGTTAAACGCTTGATTACAAATAGTTTAACGAGCACCCATTCCAAAAATTATTCCCACCGCTTGAAACGATGGGAATGTTATTACCTCGTTGGATATACTTTAACAGATAATCCAATCTTACTAGATACGCTGCTTTTTATCAAATTAGTATAGACCTTTGATTCATTCTTTACGGTTCATAATTTCCATCCCGGAAGGTAATTTTTGGTATTAATGAGCATCTGATCGAATAGCTTCCGTGCTGTTTGCAGATCCAACGTTACTAATGGGTCGTTAATGAAAGCCTTGAACGCCAACTCCTTATCCTTGACTAAAGCGGCATTGAGGATCGTTTCCTGATTCCAAACATGCCGCGCCACTAAATGTTGTAATTCCGGAGGAAGCGTTCCGGCTACCAGCGGCTGGATTCGATCTCTGGTAAACAAGGCATTAGTCTCGACAATCGCGTCCAAAGGCATCTCCGGCATTTGCCCCCGGTTAGGCAGGTTGACATTGGTGATCAAGTCTCCTAAACCCAATAAGGCTTTGATTTGACGGACTCCTTCCTCCCCGGATGCGTCCAAGTCCACCTCTTGCTCGCCGCTGATCATCCGTTTTCTTTTCAATTCCCGTTCTCCCTGACGCCGAATCCTCTCGTCAACCGTAGTCAGTCGGAATTTCCATCTTTCAACTGTCTCCGAATCTTTTAAGTACCAGGTACCTGGCAAAAACTCCGCCAGATGCCGGTCCCCGGCAGCCGCGATCAAACCGTATCTCTTAAAAAGATCGAATTTGACCCGTTGTGCCGAACTAAAAACATCATTACGCCAATTTTTCCCGCCTTCGTCTTCGATCCCATTTTCGTAGTTCTCTTCGACATACTCGCGGTAAATCGGAAATAGGTCCATTCCATGATACGAAGCTGAATCAAACCAAGTAAAATGATTGATCCCCAAGACATTGACATGAATCTCATCCCTAGTTACACCCTTGATCCCCAGCTTGGTCTCGAGCATCTTGATTAATACTTCCTGGGTATTGAATACCTCATGACAGCAACCGAAGGCCTTAATTTCCGGAAAGACCCGGTAAAGAGTCCTGGTGCAAAGGGACATCGGATTGGTGTAATTGATTACCCAAGCCCCGGGGGCATATTCTTTAATTTTCAAAGCCAGATCCTGGTAAATCGGGATCGTTCTTAAGGCCCGGACCAGACCGCCCGGTCCCACCGTATCCCCTACTGATTGATAAATTCCGTAATGTTCCGGCAGATGTACATCTGAGGCCATCTCTTTAAAGGTGCCTGGCTGAATGGAGATAATGATAAAATTAGCCCCCCCGATTGCTTCTTCGAGGGTCCGGACTGCTCGATAATCCCATTTTCCTTTGGCTTCAGGCTTGGAGGAGATTTTATTGCCAATCATTTCGTTATCATAAGCTGCCTCAAAATCAATATCATATAGATAAACATTTCCCGCTAAATTCGGCTCCAATGCCAGATCAGCCATGAGCTTCCAAGCCAATCCCCGCGAACCTCCGCCGATATAGGCGATTTTTATATCTTCCGCCCGTTTGCCCGAATATCTCAATTACCTTCCTCCTTGTAACAGATAAAATAATTTGATATGTAAATTGTACCGCAAAAAAGTTTGAATAGCTGTACTCTTTTTGCCGTTTTTATTTTCAATTCAACATATTTTGCTTGATGTTTTATTTTAATTTTTATAACATGTAATTAAACGATCGGGGAATTACCTAATTTCCTTAACAAACCCTTTGGTCACGATATATAGTGACTATCCCAGATTATATCTATCAATACATTGTGAGCTGAAGCTTAAATCAGGAATTATGCAATTCCTTAGATCTAAAAAAACATAACAAAATTCATTATTAACACGAGCACCGCTTAGCTGTGTACGAGTTCGAAAAAGGAGAAAAAATGTTACAACCTTTAGGTTTTAAATGGGAAAGTGATTTATTCTCGGTCGAACACCATCTCCGTACCGGAGCTTTTAATATGCCATCCAACCATTACCACGACGCCTATGAAATTTATTACCTAAACGAACATTACCAGGAGGACCTGAACCTCAAAACAATTCAGGAACGCTTTTTTATCAGCCCTTACCATTTCAGCCGCACTTTTAAAAAAATTACCGGATTTAATTTTATCGAATATTTGAACAGCATCCGGACCAGAGAAGCCCAAAAACTGCTTAAAGACTCCGGGCTTCCCGTGACCGAGATCTCGGAACATGTGGGTTTCGATAATTTGACCCATTTCGGCAGGGTTTTCAAGAAGATCGTCGGGACTTCGCCGACTAATTATCGTAAAAACAATTAGTATTATGACCCGAACGTAGCGCTTTCCTTGTATTATAGATTACGCTTTTTTAATAAACCTAAATTCTTACTACTATTAATTTTTTTATTTCCC
>JBLNDC010000513.1:0-4584 GCA_050261255.1 Bacteroidota bacterium | reverse complement strand
CTTTTGCTATTGGTGCGGGAATATTAGCGATTGTCGCTCCAATAATGTCGGTAGTATCCGGTATAGGTATGATGGCTGGGGTTGGTATGCAGGGATTCGGCTATTTAGTTAAAGGAGTTCTTGGGCTTAGAACAGCTTTGATGAGTGGTGCGATTCCCGCGATCTGGAGTTTCACTGCCGCTCTGCTGGCTAATCCAATTTTTTGGATTGTAGCAGGAGTGATTGCGCTGGCTGGTTTAGCATATCTCATAATTCGAAACTGGTCAAAAGTAAAGGATGTTTTTATTGGATTATGGCAAAGCATTACCGAAATGTGGAATAAGTTTCTTGCCTGGGGTAAGAAATGGGGCATTAACTTGATTATGGAGTTTGTCGCCGGAATGCTTAACCCGGTTGGGTTGATCGTCAAAGCCGCCACCAAAATAGTCGGTACTGTTAAAAAATATCTAGGCTTCCACTCCCCTGCCGAAGCCGGTCCCGGAGCGGATGCTCATAAATGGGCACCAAATTTAATGCAAATGTATCAATCCGGTATTGTCGCCGGTACACCGGGAGTCGGTAAAGCGGCTTTGGCGGCGGCCATGAGCGTTTCGATGGCGCTTGGACAAGCTACCCCGGCCATGTCTGGAGCGGGACAATTAAGCTTTCAATCGGCCCCAGCAGGGACCAGAATTGTACAAATGAGTCCCGCATCACCAGCACCGACAAAGCAGATTGTTTTCAAAGATTGTACTTTCAAGATTATTACTGATTCGCCGGATGACTTCTTTACCCAGCTTAAAAACCTGGCGGAGGAATGTGAAGCATGAGAGAAATTTTCACTAATGACCTTGGCGAAATTAAAATCGGCGAAACAATTCTGCCGGGCATTTATCAATCAATGGAGATCTCCGGGAAACTGCGGTTTGATGAATCGCAGATGCAAGGTAAAAGCGGTACCAGTAAACAGCCGCTTGGGTATGAGGATGCGGTTATCAATGTCAGCTTAATACTAACGACCGATGATAATTTCACCTGTTACGACCGTTTGAAAGTTATTATCGCGGTATTTTATAAAGTCAATAAAACCGGTAAGCCCTATGTTTATAAGATAGTAAATCACCTGACCAGCGTTTGGGGAATTCGTGAAGTGCTGTTTACTGACATAAGGGTCCGGGATGACAATAAAAAGGACTATTTGGTTATTGACATTGTGTTCCAGGAATATTTGCCTACGATTGTAAAACGTGAATTAAAAGCGGTACCGCCGGGCGACCTCGATCCATATACCGATTTTACAAAAATCGAGGAAACAAGCGCAACCCTATCAACTAAAGCAGATATTGAAAGCCCGGCAAAGGATGACGATCAGCCATGAATTATCAGGAATTTATTGCTCCCTATCACCGGGTAAACATCGGAGATTTTACAGTCAAAAGGCTTGACTCGTTGGAAATAGTCTCGTCAAGGATTAACCCGTGCGATTTAGCTCGAATCTCCCTTGATTGTCTGGAGGTTAATCCGGAGGATTTTCACAAAGACGATCCGGTAAATGTATCGCTTGGATATCAGGAAATCGGGACTTGGAAAGTATTTGACGGATTTGTGCAAGACCCATCCAAAAAGCGTATTATTGACCTTTTTTGCAAAGACCGGATGGTCAGGCTCGGGGCTAAAATTACTAAAACCTTTGTCAACGCCACGCCCCAGGAGATAATCTCCTTTGGATTACGCGCAGCGGGTATTGACCAATTCATATTAAGCTCGCGTTACTTAAACCAACGTCATTTATTTGTGGCCAAGGACATTACCGTTATTGACTTGATAAAGCTGGTTAACCGGACTTGGAACTTGGATGATTGGGCCTTCTATTTTGAGCCGGAGGGAACATTCTACTGGGGACCGTGGGAGGAATCGGAAAGGTATAAGCGCGGGGCGCTTACCGTTTTTGAGTACGGGAAAAATATTATCAATTTGGATCCTTCGGATGAGGAAACCGGTACCTTGGAAACTATACTGCTCCCTTTTTTACGACATTCTACACTAATTAAAATACAGGATTCACGGTTCTGGCGGCGGTCGGTTATCGCTCGGATCGAGCGGATTCGATTCCGGATTGAAAAGACCAAAACGAGGAGCTTCATCGAATGGCGAATAAGGCCGAATTAATCAAAGTTTTTCGAACCATCTTTCTTGAAATTTTTCCGGAGCTAAAAGGGTACCATGCCCCGATCCGGGCCAAGGTGATTAAAGTCCATGAATCGGGAGGAAAAATTGATGAGTTCAATAAACGCTATTCGGTAGACGTTCAGCCGTTAAAACCGGATGGTTCGGTCGATGATTCGGCGCCAGCGATCCCGGATGTCGAAATTCCGATTTTTTGGGCTGGGCCCAACCGAGGGATCTTCTGTCTGCCGGTGGCCGGGGCGGTGGTTCGAATTGGGTTTTATTACAATGATCCGGCTTACCCTTTTGTCGATGCTATCTTAGGCGACGGCTATTCCATCCCGGATCATCCGATTGGTTCATTAATAATCCAGCATTCTGATGGTACCAGAATTGAGATTAGCCCAAATAAAAATATCGAAATTTTTGCAGATGGAATAATCAAGTTTGCACATGGCGGTCATCCTGTAGCTTTTGCAGATGTTGTGAAATCAATTTTTGATGAGCATACTCATCCAATCAAGCCGGGAGTAACTGACCCACCATCAACCAAAATGACGGGACACGACAGCAGCAAAGTTTTTACTGGTTAATAAATGGGGTTTAAACCATATTTAAGAGGTCTTTAAAATGGCTAAAAATAATCATTTAGGAACTGATGTGGCGCTAAAAAATGGAGAGATATCGGCAGCTTTCGGCGATGCGGATATAGTTGAAGGCAGAAATTGTTATATTCAAGACCTCTGTCTAAGGCTCACTACTCCCAAGGGCAGTCTCTGGTGTCATCCCAATTATGGGATTGATATATACCGGTTTTTGCATCTTGAAGGCACTTATATAAATCGACTTGATTTGGCCCAAGCCATCCAAGAAGAAACGGAAAATGATCCTCGGACAGAATCAGCCCAGGTCTCGATCAACTCCTGGGATGGCACAAAAGTAAAACTTACTTTGACCGCAAAGCCCATTGATGAAAGCAGTCCGGTTAATTTGGTGTTAGGTTACGACTTGGCAACGATGACCATGGAGGTGGTAACTGGTGGCTGAGATTAATTGGAAAACCTTGATTGGCGCTAAAGACTTTGATGAATTGAGATTAATAGCCTTCGAACGTTGGCAAGCATCCAAAAGCAAAATTACTAACCTCAATATAGGTGGAGTATGGCGCACTCTCATTGAGTTGTTTTGTCAGGGGTTAGCGGATTTACATACTTTGCTCGTCGAAATTGTTCCTAAAAGGTTTTTAAAGTATGCCTCCGGAACATGGGTCATTTTAGGAGCCGAAGAAAAAGGGGTGCTTCAAAAACTTGACCAAAAGGCCGAAGGGCTTGTGATCTTTGGGCGTAATGAAGCCACCGGTAACAAAGTAATTCCAGCAAATTCGATTGTTAAAACTGACATTACTCCTACCGGTGAAGAATTGCGGTATTTTGTTACAGAATCATTTGTATGTCCCGATGGTATTGGTGAATTAGCAGTCCCGGTAATCGCTGAATTTACAGGCGCAAAATATAACGTCGGTCAGAATACCATCAAAAATATGGTTACTCATGTGCCGGGTTTTGATTATGTTACAAACGCCTCAAACTGGTTAACCAAAGAGGGCGCGGATATTGAGGATGAAGATTCGTTAAAAGACCGGACCAGGTTGCGCTGGTATGAGTTTGCAGTTGGAAATCCGGCGATGAAATATAAATCATGGGCGTTATCGGTTACCGGGGTTGTTGATTGTGTAGTTAACGATCAGCATCCACGCGGGCCGGGAACGGTAGACGTTATAATTCTTTCAACTGCCGGAATGCCTACAACAGAGCTAATTAACCAGGTACAAACAAAGATTAATTCATTAAAGCCTAATACTGCTGATGTATTGGTCCGAGCGCCGTTAACCCAAATTATTAATCTTGAAATACTTATTTACCTTTATCCAACATCGACAGCAGAACCAAGCGCGATTCAAAACACGGCTACTCAATATACCAATGCATTCTTTGGACAAGGTATTGTATCAGGTATCACCCGCTTAAAATTGGCCCAAGACTTTGTCCGTCTTGATTTGGCGACAAAGCTCAAAAACATTAGTCCAACCGACATTAAAAATGTCAAAATCATCGATCCGGATGATGATGTTACGGTACCGACAGAACGCATCGCCGCTCTCGGTACGTTTAGTATAACTATTGAAAAGGTGGATGAAGAATAATGGGATTTGGGGAATATTTGTGGAAGTTACTTCACCGGCCATTCAAATTTAGTGAAGATATTAGACGGTTTACAACCGTTATCGGCTCTTTATTGGATGATACCAAGCAGGTAATATTCGCAGTCCGGAGGGTTTGGTTTCTCCGGACCTGCCCGGTTGAAGTACTCGGTGAATTTGGCAATGAGTATGGGATGCCGCAACTCACCGGCGAAAGTGACGAACAATACCGGACCCGG
>JBLNDC010000512.1:0-3018 GCA_050261255.1 Bacteroidota bacterium | reverse complement strand
CTATAATAATAAATTCACAGATTTTTTTTAAGATCCTTCGTTTTTTGAAATATTTTTGAGTATCATTTGTTAGCAGGGTCTATTAAAATTTTTCACCTAGCGTAGCATAAAAGTTCGAACTAAAAAACAAGTAGAAAATATTGACCTGCTTTGTTTACAATAAAAACCAGCAATAGTACATGCAACCATCGATTTTTAGCAATCTATTCAAAGGACTCGATATACCAAACCGGTAGTCTTTGTCCATATTTTTCCAACAAGATTCAAAGTACTATTGGAAAGTACAAAAGTATAATCATTTTTATTGGCTATATTTTACCAAGTCATATCTGAAGTAATTCAAGTTTGTCTGAATAGTGATGCTTTATCCTAACAAAAATATACAAGGCTGGGGTAGAAGGAATATCTTGATGGATTGCCACCTTTTCAGTCAAAGAGAGTTCTTTCTGGGTTATTGAGCTGAAAAGTATGACGTTATATTTCAAAAGTCTGGCAAAAAGAAAGCTGACGAAGGACAACGAAGTTTTTTAATGCAAAGGATTTATTGAAAATAAAGCGAATATGTTATACAATAATACCTGTTTTCAAATATTCTTTAATAGTTGTACCGGCCTAATTTGATGAAAGGAGTTATCAGTAATGGAAGAACAATTAAAATTAATTGCCGAACGGGTAAAAGGTTTAAGGGACATTTTCGGAATCTCTGCCGCCGATCTGGCTCAAGAATTAAACATCCCTTTAGGGGTATACCAGGATTATGAAAGCGGGACGGTTGATATTCCGGTCGGTGTTCTTTACCGAATAGCGCAGCGTTTCAACATGGAACTATCAGTTTTATTAACCGGTGAAGAGCCTCGATTGCACACCTATTCTTTAACCCGCAGCGGAAGAGGAGTTTCGGTTGAACGCCGTAAAGAATACAAATATCAAAACCTGGCTTACAACTTTATTCATAAAAAAGCGGAGCCTTTTTTGGTAACCGTCGCTCCGGAACCCGAGGAGACTCCGGTTCACCTAAACAACCATCCTGGACAAGAGTTCGACTATTTGCTGGAAGGGACCCTCAAAATCGTTCTCGGCGAGAAAGAAATCATTCTTAATGAAGGCGATTCCCTTTATTATGATTCCAATGTCGCTCACGGCATGAAAGCCTTAAACGGAAAACCCGCCAAATTCTTGGCCATTATTCTATAACTAGCCACCATAACTGATTTATAGGGATTTATGAATATAAACTAGGCGTTTGGTCATTACCTTCACACACATGCCTCTTGCCTCGCGCCTCTCGCCTACTTTATTTCGTACAAATTATAACAGAAAGGCTGAAGAAAGATGTTAGAAAAATATGTTGGTCTTGAATATCAATCCTATGAAGACTTTTATCAAAATTGGCAAATAAAAGTACCGGATAATTTCAACTTCGCCTATGACGTAGTCGATGAATGGGCGGCCCAAGCTCCGGACAAGGTTGCTCTTGTCTGGTGCGATGAAAAAGGTAATAAAGCTCAATTTACCTTTAAGGACATTAAACTGTACAGCGATAAAGCGGCTAACTTCTTTAAATCGGTCGGCATTAAAAAGGGCGATCCGGTAATGTTGATCTTAAAACGCCGTTACGAGTTTTGGTTCTGCATTATCGCTTTGCATAAAATCGGCGCTGTCTGTATTCCTGCAACCCACCTGTTAAAAAAGAAAGACCTGATTTATCGTAATGAAGCAGCCAGTATCAAAATGGTGGTCGCCGTTGCCGGCGAGGAAGTTATCGACCAGATCGATCAAGCCCAACCTGAATCCCCGACCTTGAAGCTAAAAGCGTTAGTCGGCGGAGAGCGTGAGGGCTGGATCGACTTCGATACTGAATTAAAAAAAGCTAGCGAATCTTGGGCCAAGCCTACCGGCGTAGATATGTCGAAAAATGACGATATAATGCTACTTTATTTCACCTCCGGGACCACCGGTTACCCCAAAATGGTCCAACATAATTTCACCTATCCTTTGGGGCATATTTTAACCGCAAAATTCTGGCAATGTGTCCAAGATAACAAATTACACCTTACCGTCTCCGATACCGGTTGGGCCAAGTCAGTCTGGGGCAAGATTTATGGACAGTGGATCTCCGGAGCAATCGTCTTTGTCTATGATTATGATAAGTTTATTCCCAAAGATCTTTTGCAAAAGATCGCCGATTATGGTATCGCAACTTTCTGCGCCCCTCCTACGATCTACCGCTATTTGATTAAAGAAGATTTCTCACAGTATGATTTGAGTAAACTTGAATACTGTGTGGTTGCCGGCGAACCCTTAAATCCGGAAGTTTATAATCAATTCTTAAATTTAACCGGGCTTAAATTAAGGGAAGGTTATGGTCAAACCGAACTTACCGTATCACTAGCCACTTATCCTTGGATGGAACCAAAACCCGGATCCATGGGCCGGCCTTCACCCGGATACGATATTGATATTATTGATGAAACCGGCCGCCCATGCGAGGTTGGCGAAATCGGGGAAATTGTCGTTCGCACCGACAAACGGAAGCCCGTCGGGATCTTTGGCGGCTATTACCGGGATGCGGAACGCACCAACAGCGTCTGGCACGACGGAATTTATCATACCGGTGATACCGCCTGGCGGGATGAGGACGGTTACTATTGGTTTGTCGGCCGGACCGATGATGTCATTAAAAGTTCCGGTTACCGAATTGGTCCTTTCGAGGTTGAAAGCGCGCTCTTGGAACACCCCGCGGTATTGGAATGCGCGGTAACTGCGGTTCCCGACGAAGTCCGAGGTCAAGTGGTCAAAGCAACCGTAGTCCTCACTAAAAATTTTCAAGCCAGCGAGGAATTGAAAGTCGAATTGCAAAATCACGTCAAAAACGTTACCGCCCCGTATAAATACCCTCGGATTATCGAATTTGTCGGCGAACTTCCCAAAACCATCAGTGGTAAAATCCGAAGGGTTGAGATCCGGGAACACGATCAGCAATAAAGTTGAAAATAATAGTGTTAATGCGGATAAACC
>JBLNDC010000511.1:0-7120 GCA_050261255.1 Bacteroidota bacterium | reverse complement strand
CCGAAGAATATTTGGAATTGTATGGGAAATTCAAAGCCAAAGTTGATTTAAGAATTAATTCAATTTTGAAAGATCGACCTAACGGTAAACTGATCAATGTTACAGCTATCACTCCAACTCCTGCCGGCGAAGGCAAAACTACCACTGCGATCGGTCTGACTCAGGCTTTAGGTAGAATGAACCGCAAAGTTTGTCTTTGCTTGCGGGAGCCTTCTTTAGGTCCGGTTTTCGGAGTTAAAGGCGGCGCTACCGGCGGCGGATATTCCCAAATCTTGCCGATGGATGAAATCAACCTTCACTTTACCGGAGACATTCACGCGATTAGCGCCGCTCATAATCTACTGGCAGCGGTCATCGATAATCATATTATGCACGGTAACGAACTTCAAATTGATCCTAAAAAAGTTCTGTGGCGCCGAGTGATGGATATTTCCGACCGGCAATTAAGAAATATCATTGTCGGTTTGGGAAAAAAAAGCGACGGTATCGTTCGTGAAACCGGGTTTGACATCTCGGTGGCTTCCGAAATTATGGCCATCTTATGCCTGGCCTCGGATTTGGAAGATTTGAAAGAACGCTTGGGTAAGATCGTAATTGGTTATAATTATCAAAACCAACCGGTGCTGGCGAGGGATTTAAAGGTTGTCGGCGCGATGAGCGTCTTATTAAAAGAGGCTATTAAACCGAACCTGGTCCAAACCATAGAAGGGGACCCGGTTTTAGTCCATGGCGGGCCTTTCGCCAATATTGCCCATGGCAATAATTCGATAATCGCCACGAAGATGGCTTTGAAATTAGCCGATTATGTCATCACCGAAGGCGGGTTCGGAGCGGATCTGGGCGCGGAAAAGTTTTTCGATATCGTTAGTCCGGTTTCCGGCCTCCGTCCCGACCTTGCCGTATTGGTAGTTTCGGTTCGGGCTCTCAAATTTCACGGCGGCGTCAAAAAGTCAGAGTTAAATATGGAGAATATTGATGCTTTGCAAATGGGATTTTCTAATTTAGACCGGCATTTGGACAACCTGCAACGGGTTTACCGACTTCCGGTAGTGCTCGCCATCAATCGTTTTCCCTCCGATACCGACGGGGAACTGGATTTGCTTTTGAAATATTGTCGCGCCAAGGGAGTAAAAGTTGAAATATCGGAAGTAGTGGCTAAAGGCGGAGCGGGTGGAACCCAATTGGCAATCTCCGTATTAGAGGCGTTGGAACAGGAGACTAATGGTTTTGCGTCGTTGCATTCCAAAGAAGATCCGGTTAAAGAAAAGATCGAAACTATCGCCACTAGAATTTATGGCGCAGCTGGAGTGGAATATTCCTCCGAAGCGGAGCGCACCATCGCCATCTTGGAGCAGCAAGGTTATTCCAAATTACCGGTTTGCATCGCTAAAACCCAAATGTCGTTCTCCGATAACCCAAACTTGAAAGGCGCGCCTTCCGGCTGGAAGTTAAATGTCAGGGAAGTTCGGATTATGGCGGGGGCTGGTTTTATCGTAGCCATCGCCGGAAATATTTTAACCATGCCCGGTCTGCCGGATCATCCGGCTGCCGAAGGAATCGACTTGCTGCCGGACGGCAGGATTGTGGGGCTGTTTTGACCATCACAGATTTCGCAGATTACACCGATTGTGAGATTAAACTAGCGGTCCTAATTTTTAAGTTTATTCAGAGATTTCAATACGGAATTTAGGTTAAATACTTATTTATATACGGGGTGGGAATTGATGGATCTGGAAAAAGTGGCGATTCTTGACTGTGGGGGCCAGTATACTAAAGTCATTGATCGCAAAGTCAGAGAAATGTCCGTGAAATCCGATATTTTTCCGATGGGTGTCTCTGCGGCCGAGTTACTGGAATATCAAGGCATTATTTTATCGGGCGGTCCCGGCAGTGTCTGGGCGGAGCATTCCTTGGAATATGACCCGGGAATCTTCGATTTAAAAGTTCCGGTACTTGGAATTTGCTATGGAATGCAATTGATCAATAAACATTACGGCGGGGTAGTCCTGCCGGGTTTAAAAACCGAGTATGGAGAGACTGAAATTGAAGTGGACCCGAATTGCCCCCTGTTTGAAGGCCTTGAAACCCGGCAAAAAGTGTTGATGAGCCATGGAGACTCCGTAAAAGAACCAGCCCCCGGTTTTTTAGTCGGCGCCCGGTCGGATGAGGTTTATGCCGCAATTTACCACCCCGGCCTGAAAATTTTCGGCGTCCAATTTCACCCGGAAGTTGATTTAACGGTTAACGGTAGGCAAATGTTGGACAATTTCCTGAGTAAAATCTGCGGCTTACATGGGAATTATCTGCTGGACGACAGAATTCAGACCGCCATTGAAAAGATTAGGGAAAAAGTGAAAGATGATAAAATACTGGTCTTGGTAAGCGGTGGAGTGGATTCGGCGGTCAGCGCCGCTTTATTGGTAAAGGCCTTAAATCCGGAGAACGTCTATGCGATTCATATCGATCATGGTTTCATGCGTAAGAATGAAAGCGATCTGGTCTGCGATAATCTACGCCGGATGGGTTTGAAACATTTGGTGCGGGAGAACGCCGCCGCGGACTTTTTCAATAGTGTAATCGAGGTTAACGGCAAAAAGATCGGGCCATTGACCAAAGTGGTTGATCCCGAAGAAAAAAGGAATATTATCGGTGAAGTATTCATCAAAGTTGTTAAACGAACCGCGGCCGGTCTCGATCTTGATTTCGACAAGACCTTTTGGGCTCAGGGGACCCTTCGTCCTGATTTAATCGAGAGCGGCAACCCGGATGTCTCCGGTTATGCCCATAAGATTAAGACCCATCATAACGATGTGGACATCGTCCGCCGCGCCCGGGAGAAAGGGTTGGTGGTCGAGACCAATTGGGATTGGCATAAAGACGAAGTGCGTCAAGTAGCTAGAGCTTTGGGAATCGAGGAGAGTATCGCCTCCCGGCAGCCTTTTCCCGGTCCGGGATTGGCGATCCGGGTCATTTGCAACGACGGCTCGGCGAGGACCAGTTCAAACCAAGAGCAGTCTTTTCAAGAAGTCCTACAGAATCTCACCTCTTCTTATCATGGCCGAGTACTTCCCATCAAATCCGTAGGAGTGCAAGGAGACTGCCGCAGTTACCGCAATCTGGCGCTAATCGCCGGAAAAGGAATGGAACTTGATTGGAATGAGGTTTACCGAATCGGCACTAACTTGCCGAATCGGGTGGACTTCATTAATCGGGTGGCTTATTGTTTGAACCGTCGCGAATTGCCCGGCGAGTTACAAACCCATCAAATGTATTTAAACCAAGAAACTGTGGGACTCCTGCGGGAATTGGATCATCTGGTGGTTAAACAATTGAATCGAAAGCCAATCAGTCAAGTCTTTGCGGTTTTATTGCCGGTCGGTAGCGGCAAGCGTTATTCGGTGGCGATTCGGACCATTATCACCAGCGATTTCATGACCGGACGCCCGGCGGGCATTGGAAAAGATTTGGCAAAAGAAATTCTTTCCGAACTGGTGGGGGAGATCGAAAGCGGCTTTCCGGAGATCGACTTAATCTTGTATGATGTTACCAGTAAACCCCCGGCAACGGTAGAGTGGCAATAATGATAACATCGTTTCCGGAACTAAGCCTTCTTAAAAGAAAGGGCGCCTTTTGTTCGAACAACGGATTATCAAGTTCTACGATCAAACATGAGAAATAATCCAGGAGGGAAGGCCTTAGATGCCACAATACGAGCGGCATTCAAATTTACGAATGTATGCTGAAGTCCGGTCATCCTTAATGGAATCGGTCGACAGTTTGAATGACCTTGTTGAGGAATTGCAAAGTAAATTTGTGGTTACCCAGAAGAACTCGGACGAACTGGTTTTGAAAGAAAACCCCGATTCGGCTACCGGAGTCGAGATTAAAATCGCTCCCCGGAAGATATTTTTCTCGATGAGTTCCTGCCCTGATTATCATCAGTTTATTAAGGCTTTGGAGACAAACCTAAAAGTTATTTCTCGGCAAATAATCCCTAAAGAAATCCTTAGTATCGGCGTGCAAGGTTGTTACCTATATCCGATAGCTTCATTTCAGGAATTTTCCCAACTTGCTTTTTCCTGGACTGGTAAATATATTAACAGTCATAGTTTGATGGAGATTAATGATCTCGGGGTTTTCGTTTACTTCCGGGAAGGCAGTTTAAAAGTTAGTTTGGAGTGCCGAATCATGACTCAAGATCAAATTGGCGATTACTTCCCCGGGGTAAGTCAAGAGACCATTGCAAAACTAAATTTGTTTATCAATATTGATATCGCTACCGATGAGGCGGTTAAGATGGATTCCGCCGCGACTCACGCTATTGGGCAAGCCATTAAGGAGCAGGTGTATCATGCCACTCAATTGATTGAAGAACGTTTGGGGAAGAAAATCGATATTGAGACGCAGTTCAATTAATCCGTGTGGGATTAGTTAAGGAATTTTCGGCAGTTAATATCGGTACGAAGCGCCGGGTTTAAAGCGCTCCATTAAAGTTGGGGACGGACTACTAATTAGGATTAATTTTTTGAATTATCGGCCTTGAAACACATCTCAAATTACCGTTAGAGTCTTTTATGTATTGATGATTGTGGTTACCGATCCGAATTGGGTTGCCAACCTTTTGACGCTGATGATTTTTAGAACTATTTTTAGCGGAACCAGTTTGACTATATCCAATGCTCATTTGCAATTCCCTCCAAGTGAAATGCTTTTTCGATCGAAACTGACTTAAATGTAAATAAACAGTTCTAAAGTATTTTATCCGATTAACCGATAAATTATTAAGAGTTTTGGGTAAGGAGATGTAAACATGGATGTAATGAGCGTGGCCAATATTTATACCGCTTTACAGATGAGCCAGACCCAAACCGCGGTTCAAACCAGCTTACTGCGAATGACCATGGATTCTCAAGCCCAGACCGCCCAAAACTTAATTCAAGAATTTACTGAAGCTCCGGTCAACCCGGCTCATTTGGGAAACAATATCGATCTCTATCTTTAAACCGGATGTCACTGATGAAACGGATTCCACTAATTAAGAGGCCCTAATGGGCCTTTTTTTATTAATTTTTTTTAATTGAAGGGAATGATTATTTCCTGGAGAAATATTTGCTTTTAGAAATAATTGCATAAACTACATGGGAAACCAATTGAAAGCCGGGGAGGAAAGTCAGTGAACTATTATTACTACAGATTTATTAGCTTTCTTAAACAAGGGGCAATCCCTTTCACCAAATTAATCTTGGTCCTGTCGGTTTTCAGCTTTATACTTAATTTATTATTTGATCTCGGTAGTTTATTGGTGTTGGTCCCGGCAAACCTCCCTGAATTCTTTTGGACTTTTTTAACCTATCCTTTAGTAAATCCTAAATTCGACTTTTTGTCGTTAATCTTTGCCGGCCTTTGGCTTTGGTTTGTCGGCGGGAGTTTGGAAAGAACTTGGGGAACCGGAATGTATGGGTTTTTTTTCGTACTGGTTACCTTAGTTACCGGGGGGGCAATGGCGCTGGCAGCTATCGTTACCGGAATAGCCGGTTTTAGCATTTTTGGCCTATGGTTGCCTTTAGTCGGGATTACCTGGGCTTGGGCTAAGGTTTACCCCGAACGGGAGATTTTGATTTGGGGTATCATTCCGGTAAAAGCGTTTTGGCTAGCTTTGATTGACGCGGGGATGACTTTTTTTAATTACTGGCAAATAAATCGGAACCTATTATTTGGATTAGCCGCTGTAAGCGGTATTATCCTGGTCTATCTGTTTGGAGATACGGGCAAATTAGGCCGTGGGCTTCGTTATCGGAGTTGGCGGCGGGAAGAAACTCATCCCAAAAGAAGACGGAACCGGCTTCGAATAATTAAATAGCCGGTAGGAAAACTTTGACATTATCTAGAAATGTATGATCAACCCCAAGCTTTATGGGGTATCAAAAATAATGAAAATAGTGTCCAGCTTAGAATCGGCCGCTCTTTTTGAAATCCGATTCCTACTTCACAACTGTCGCTTTTGAATTTCATCCACGAAGCGCTATTTTCATCTGGGGGTCGTAACATGGCCTATCGAAGATTATCTCTGGCGCTCTTATTCCTAATCATACTCCTGCCTTGTGTCTCCGCTATGGAATACCCCTACCGGGTGTTTTGGGAAAAACCGCTGGCAACGGCGGATCAATCTTGGGTTCCCGGTTCTTTCATACTTAGCCCGGATGGAATGCATTTCGCTTATATCGCAGTTGATAATGGCCGTCCCAAAGTTGTCCGCGACGGCAAAGCGCATCCTGGTTATGAAGAAGTGATTAACCTCTGCTTCACGCCGGACAGCGGGCATTTGGCATACTTTGCCAAACGGGAGAATCAAATCTTTTTAGTCTTTGACGGCATTGAAGGGAAGGGATATGCCTCGGTAATCAGTGATTCCCTTACTTTTAGCGCCGATAGCCAACACTATGCTTTCGTCGGGAAAACCGGGGACAAGTGGTTGGTTGTAACTGAAAAGGGCGAAGGTAAAGCTTATGATGAGATTGGCGCCGGTTCACTAAGTTATAGCCCTGATAGCCTTAACCTTGCATATCCGGCGCGAATCGGCGCCCAATGGATGGCGGTAATTAACGGTCAAGAAAGTAAGGCTTACGATGGGATCAGGGCTTTGATTTTTAGTCCGGACAGTAAAAGGACGGCTGCGGTAGTCCGGATGGGAAGCTTTTACGCAGTTTTAACCGATAATGAAGAAGGCCCGGCTTTTACGATGGTAAAACCGGGTAGCTTGACTTTTAGTCCCGACAGTCAAAGGATTGGATACATTGCAAGCGATCAGGATCGGGAATTTGCTGTCATTGACCATCAAGTTGGAAAGGCTTACGACCGGATCGTCAGTGAACAAATGGCTTTTTCTCCCGATGGGAAAAGAATCGCTTTTGCCGCCCAACTTCAAACTGAACAATTTATGGTAATCGACGGGGCGGAGGGCAAACCTTATGCCGCATTGGGGGAAGCGCCGCCGGTATTTAGCCCCGACGGAGGGAAAATTGCTTATCCGGCTTTTAATGGTAAAGAGTGGCGAGTAATACTGGATGGGGTCGAACAGGACGGTTTTTCGAGTATCGGTAAAGGTTCGCTTCTTTTTAGC
>JBLNDC010000510.1:0-6721 GCA_050261255.1 Bacteroidota bacterium | reverse complement strand
ATAATATTAACCGCTAATGCACGCGAATTAACGCTAATTAATCTCTTATATAAGGGTTTATTAGCGTCTATTAGTGTTCATTAGCGGTTCCGGTAACTTACATATTTTCATCCTTTCATGTGCCCCGAAGGGTCGGGGTGGGTGACTACTCAGAAAATAATATTAACCGCTAATACACGCGAATGAACACTAATAAAATCTTCAAAATTGCGTTTATTAGCGTTAATTAGTGGTTTCATAAACCACATTTTCATTATTTAATTTGACTTTTGTAACCAACCGTGTTATTTTCATTATAAAAGTGTTACCAGTCTTTTTCGAGGAGTGTTTCTTCGTGCATATGGCAGATGCTTTAATTTCCCCTGCGGTCGGCGGGGGGATGTGGGCGGCTACAGCCGGGATTACGGCTTATGCCGCCAGAAAAGTTCGGGTCGATTTGGACGAGGCGAAAGTACCATTAATGGGCGTATTGGGCGCATTTATATTTGCAGCCCAGATGATCAACTTCACGATCCCCGGCACCGGTTCCAGCGGTCATTTGGGAGGCGGACTGATCCTGGCTGCTTTGTTAGGCCCCTATGCCGGTTTTTTGACCATGGCCTCCATCTTGGCGGTCCAGGCATTTTTCTTCGGCGACGGCGGTTTGCTGGCGATGGGATGTAACATTTTCAATCTTGGTTTCTATCCTTGTTTTATCGCTTATCCATCCTTATTTAAAACAATTATCGGAAAAAGGCCGACGCCCGGCCGGATATTGGCGGGCTCATCTTTGGCGGGGATTGTCGGATTGCAGCTGGGCTCTTTCAGCGTAGTCTTGGAGACCTTAGTTTCGGGAATCTCCGAACTGCCGTTCCGGACTTTTCTCTGACTAATGCAGCCGGTTCACTTGGCAATCGGCCTCGTTGAAGGCTTGGTCACCGCGGCGGTGGTCACTTATGTTTGGAAAGCCCGGCCGGAAATTTTGGAAAGGACAGCCGCCGGAACAGATTACGGCAGGATCGACCTTAAAAAGGTATTGATCGGTTTCTTGGTGGCGGCGGCGCTCACTGGCGGAGCGCTTTCCTGGTTCGCTTCAACCCACCCGGACGGCTTGGAATGGTCGCTGTTTCACGCCTCAGGAAAAGAAGAATTGGAGACCCCTCGGGGGATTCACCAAACTATGGCCGGAATTCAAGAAAGAACAGCTCTCTTGCCGGATTATGGCTTTAAAATGCCGGAAGAAAACGCTTCGGCTATTGAAAGCGAACCGGAGGAAAAATGGCCTACTGTTAGCGGCGGGACTACCGTTGCGGGGTTGGTTGGCGGCTTGTTCACCCTGCTGCTGACCGGGTTGATCGGATACGGTTTGCGGGTGGTCAAGAAGCGGGTTTGAAATTTCGTTTCGCGTTCCGGGTTTCGCGTGGTTTACAGATCAAGCAAGTCTACATTTTTTAGAGTGAAACGCACTATCGGTTATATTAGGTTGAGAGTAGTCGCCCACCCCGGCGCGTTGGGGCACGTTAAGGATAAAAATGAGATATTCACCACGAAGGTCACGAAGGGAAATGAAGTATAGGTTTTCTTCCCCCCGTCTTCGTGTTCTTCGTGGAGGTAATGTTTTAGAGTATTCAACGTAATTCGTGTAGTTTTAAGCATTTTCTTGATAGCCCCCCACCCCGGCTGGCCGGGGCACGTTAAAGGATGAAAATTAGTATTCACCACGAAGGTCACGAAGGACACGAAGGGGAACGGAAGAATAGATTTTCTTCCCCTCGTCTTCGTGCTCTTCGTGGTGGTATGTTTTAAAGTATTCAACGTAATTCTTATGGTTTGAAGTATTTTCTAAGTAGGGCCAATAGGAAAAAGCATAATTCACAGTGGTGTTGACTTCCACAATTATGGTTTTGTACGTGAGATTACTTATAATATAACGGAATCAAAGGTTTTTACGCGGAACGTTGAACGCGTAACGCGGAACGGATTTTTTTGACGGGAGTTTGTAATGGCTGATTTGGTGGCTGCTTGGAATAATCTGAAATTCTTCGATGAACTGGCCGGAAGGGGCAGCGTCATTCACCGGATTCATCCGGTAATCAAACTGTTGACCACATTGGCCTATGTAGTCTGTGTGGTATCTTTCGGAAAATATGAAATCCTTCCGCTATTGCCTTTGATTTTATATCCGGTAGTATTGATCACCCTGGCGGATTTGCCTCCGGGGGAGCTTTTCAAAAGGTTGTTGCCGGCCGCCCCCTTTGCGCTGGGGGTCGGAATTTTTAATCCGGTTTTTGACCGGATGCCTATTTTGGACTGCGGAGGGTTCTACCTTACCGGAGGTTGGCTCTCCTTCGCCTCAATCATGTTCCGCTTCGCCCTGACGGTGCTGGCGGCGCTGGTTCTCATCGCCACCAGCGGCATTAATGGAGTGGGGCTGGCTCTGTTGAAGCTGAAGCTACCGCGAATCTGCGTCACCCAATTGCTCCTGCTCTACCGCTATCTGAACATTTTAATCGAAGAGACCGTTCGGACGGTGCGGGCTTATACGTTACGATCGCCCCGGGAGAAAGGCATCCGTTTTCAGGCCTGGGGTTCCCTGGCAGGACAGTTGTTACTGCGGACCATGGACCGGGCGGGACGGATCTACCAGGCCATGCGTTGCCGGGGATTTAACGGTGAGATCCGGCTCTACCATAACCGGCCCTTACGGTTGGCTGATTGTTTCTACTTTGGGTGCTGGTTGTTGTTTTTTGGATCAGTCCGGTATTTCGATCTTCCCGGTTTGTTGGGCCGGGTGTTAATGGGGGTAGGCCGGTGAGCCATCATTTAGTGGAAGTTAAAGATTTGGAATATGTTTATCCCGACGGGCACCAGGCCTTGGAAGGAGTCTCTTTCCGGATTACCCATGGGGAAGCGGTGGGGATCATCGGGGCCAACGGGGCGGGGAAGTCAACTCTGTTGCTGCATCTGATCGGAGCGCTTTTTCCAAAGGCCGGAAGCGTCCGGGTGGGGGACCGGCCGGTGGTCAAGGAGACATTGCCCCAGATTCGGCGGAGCGTGGGAATGATCTTTCAAGATCCGGACGATCAGCTTTTTATGCCGACTGTCGGCGAGGATGTGGCCTTCGGCCCGTTGAATCAGGGACTGCCTGGGCCGGAAGTTGAGGAACGGGTGGTCCAGGCCCTGGAAACCGTCGGAGTGCTTCATTTGAAGGACCGGCCGCCCTACCGGCTTTCCGGAGGGGAAAAAAGAACGGTAGCCATCGCTACGGTACTGGCGATGGCCCCGGATATCCTAGTGATGGACGAACCCAGCGCCGCCCTGGATCCGGTTTCCCGCCGCAAGCTCATCACATTGCTGGCCGGGTTCAAACATACCAAGATCATCGCCACTCATGACTTGGATCTCATCTTGGATCTTTGCGAACGGACCATCGTTTTAAGCAAAGGCCGCATTTTAGCGGACGGCCCAACCCTTGAAATTTTCAGCGATGAGGACCTGCTGAAGCGGGGCTGTTTGGAGAAACCCTTTCGGATGCAGGGATGCCCGGTGTGTGGGAAAAAACTATAGATTCTCCCCGGTTGTGGAAGTCACTAATTTGCAATGTTTTACTCCCTTGGCGCCGCCCAGGCGGTCGGCGATCATCTGGATGTCGGCCTTCTCTCCCTTGACCACCAGCACTTCCAGGCAGTTATGGGCGTCCAGATGGACGTGGAGCACGGAGATGATGTTCCGGTGGTACTGGTGTTGGAGATCGGTGAGTTTGTCCGCCATCTCCCGGAGATGATGGTTGTAGACCAGGGTAATGGTGCCGACGGCCGCGCCTTTCTCATTGCGCCAATCTTCCGCCACCAGATAATCCCGGATCAAGTCCCGGATCGCCTCGGAGCGGTTGGTATAGCCTTTGGTCTCGATTAAACGGTCAAACTGCTCCAACAGATTTGAGTCAATGGAAACGCCGAAACGCTGCAAGCCTGATTCCATGGGAACCTCCTGAGTGATAACATATTGAATTTTATTCGCCTGCTTTTTGAGTACTCCTGCCGTTAGCATGATTTTCCCCGAAAACTCACCCCACGCCGGTGTTCAGCCAATCGTTACTTTTAGTCGGCCCCTCTCTCCTTAGATGCCGTTTTTGCAAGCGTACTCAGGAAAGAGGGGCAGCGGAGCATGCTTTCAAATCACCGTCCTGATCCGCCTTTCCTCTCTATTGACACCGCTTTCAAGATCGCTTCGAGATAGAGAGGCTAGGTGAGTTGAGTTACCTACTTGAATTATCTTAATAATCAGAAATAATCAACCCCGATCTTGAGCAGCCCGGTTTTTAAAATGCTTGGCTCGATCTGAAAATTTCTCTGGTGAAATTTAAAAATTCCTCTAGAGAAACTTGAAAATTCCTCTAGAGAAATTTCAAAATTCCTTGGCTTATTTTTTAAATTGATTGGCTTAATTAAAAAATTTCTCTAGTGAAATCAAAATATTTCTCTAGAGAAATTTCAAAATAGCTTGGCTAAATCTTCGCGACCTTCGTGCTCTTCGTGGTTATAATTTTATTTTTCTTCACTGTAACATGCTATTCTTCGACCGGATCGTCGGGGTGAGTTTTGTTCCATTGGGCGATGATCTCGGCTTGGCTCTTGCCGATATTGACGGAGTTGATCCATTTGCCTCTAAATCTTGTGTTGACCTCCTTTTTCAACTCAGGGTTGACGCGGACGTTAATATCGATGGAACCGTCTCTTTTGCCAATGGGCCGGTAATGGGTGTCGTTGGGTAACTTGACGATCCGTCCGGCCTTGAGGGCGGTTCCGATTTGAACGTCCAATTCGGACAGGAGCGCCAGGATGCTGCCCCGGCTCTAATTCGTGGCGGCGATCAGGTTTTCGATGAGTTCGTCGCTTTCCATCGGAGCGGCCGGTTCCAGCCGGGGACCAAGCACCGCCCATGCTCGAATTACTTTGGCCATTTTAAAAACCTTCCTTTGTGTTTTTTGATTGTTTGGGATTTAGATCTATTTCTATATTCTGTATAGATTTCCATTTTCCTAGATGGGTTTCATAATTAATGGGAATAAAACTAGGGCTCTGATTTGAAGATGGTTATTATAATATGCCTATTTTGTTCTCGCGCAGAGGCGCAGAGGCGCAGAGAAAAAATCAAGATAAACAAGATGCTCATTATCGGTATGATTTGAAATAAATTTTGGCGATGCTTTTCCATCCTTAAACCATGGATGGAAAAGAGCAAAGCAAAGTATTTATTTCAACTTATTAATCAAGGTAAATATGTCGCAATAATCCGGGGTGGTCATAAAACTTATTGCGACATATATAGAAAGCGAAGGGCAAATATGTTAAAGAAACAGGAAAAAATGGAAGTAATAGCGAAATTACAGATATAATTCTCAGTTGATTATTTAAACGTAACATGTCGTATATGAAGAAACTGTTGGAGCAAATCTGACATAATTCGCAAATGCGGTAGATCTCTGACATATCAGGCCTATGCCGGTCCATCGTGGACTCGGCCTTCTGGGAAAATTCGAAGAAGTTTTTTATTAAAAGGAAGATAAATATGGGATTGAATATTAGTGAAATCATTCATGAAGAAGGCATCTTGGGTTTTATTAGCGGATTTTTGATTATCATGTCTTTGTATTTATCAGGTTATCCAATTCTGCTCACAATGAATTTTATCCGTATTTGCAGGCAAAGTGGTTATAAAGCCGCAAAGGAACAATGTCTTTTATTGACAAAAAAAAGTATTGGAATATTTGTAGGTATCGCTGGAGCATCAATTTTCTTAATTATCCCTTTATCAATCATTCCTTTGGGGATAGGATTTTCAATTATTTCATTGATAATTAGTCTTTTTTCGAAATATCAATTTGGTCAATACTTTGAAGAAGTCTTGATTGTATATTTATGCTTTTCCCTAATTATTACGTTATTTTATGCCATTTATCAATCTTCAAAACAGAGTCCTTTAGAAGAACCGAAAAAATAAATTCGAAGGATAGGTTTAAAGGCTTTTCTAAGGCAAGTGAATAAAGTGGGAAAAGACAGGAGATGAGCAAATGGCTTTTTTATCATGGTTATTTGGAAAGGGATTAGCAGTAGCTATTTCAAAAGATTTATGTATCAAGTATCTTGGAATCAAACGCCAGTTTCCAAATGAGAGTGAAGAAAAACTACTAATACGGGTTTGGAATTTATGGTTAACATTAAATGAAGAACCTATCGGAGTCGAAGATAGCGAAGATAAGGCTGCAAGACTTGAAATTATTAAAGAAAAATATGATGGTAGTAATAAACTTGATAATTTATTATTACAATCCAAAAGTCTCTTGGATTTATTTACTGATGTACTATATATTGAAACGGAAATATCCATTAATGATGGAAAGATTTTTGATAATGTATTAAAGACTTTTATAAAAGAATCTCAAAAATTTGGTTTAGATTTTTCTAAGGAATTTGAAAACACTATAAAAACAGTGAATTATATAGGTGCTCGAAAATAAATGTATATGATGATTTTTGGGAAGCCGACCATCCAACCTTCCCTGGTTCGGCTGGCGTGCGGGTATAACTGTAAGTGAGGCCTGATACGTCAGAGATCAGCTCCGTTCCTGCTGACGGGGCGCGTTAAGTCAAAATAAGTGGACTCGAAGAAGCTGTCATGTCAAGATGTTGAGTCGAAGAAGAATATTCAAGTAGTTCGCGCGCCCACATGCAAAACGCTA
>JBLNDC010000509.1:0-10923 GCA_050261255.1 Bacteroidota bacterium | reverse complement strand
CGCTATCTCGGATTAGTTCGATCCGCGAGCCAAACCTACTGACATATTCGGCAATGGCAAACCCGAAAGTAATTGGGACCGCATGTTGGCCATGAGTTCGTCCAACTTGCAACGTATTTTTTTCGCGACGAGTAATATCGATCAGAATTCGTTCCAACTCCAAAACTTTAGGAAGGACCACCTTTTCGTTGGCTTCTTTAAACCGCATCGCAGTAGCGGTATCCATAATATCAACCGAGGTGGTTGTAAAATGAACGAACGGTTTGGCCTCGTCGCTCACCCGGCGTTGAATGCAATTGACTAATGCTCGGATATTATGTTTGGTTATCTCTTCTTCCAAATAAACCTCTTCGGGTACAACTTCATTACAAGCCTTATTAATTTCCTCGGCTACAGCTTGGCTGCAGAGGCCGCGTTTAGCCAATACTCTGGCTAAAGCCGCTTCTACTTTCAACTCGTAATGAATATAGGCGTTTTCGGAAAAAAAGTCCGCCAATTCAGTGAAGAGAGACTGATTGGAAGCGTAATAACGGTGATCTAATGGGCTTAAGTTCAAAAAGATGTTTCGATCCAAAAGGGCACCCCCATTTATCAGTAATCAGTGATCAAATTACTAATTGCGCTTATGTGAATAGTATATCAAAACCCTTTAACTCTTTGCTTTTTTTGTTCTTGATCTGTAATAAACCTTTTATAATTTCAACTTAGGCTTCGAACTTCTGTTTGAGCAAAGTCCTAAATGGATAGTTAAAAAACGTAATAAAGCAGAAAACGGATAGGTAAAAAAGAACCTATCCGCCCGGGTTTTTATCCCTCTACGGTGTAACGCCGAAGGCGCCTGCACCACTTGGACCAGACCTTCATTTAAAGCGGAACCCTAGGTGCACTTCCCAGTATTTAATTCAACCTAACTTAATCTATAAACTTTCCGTTGCAATACTCAATGGAGACAAATAAATCAAATCTTAAAGAAAACCACTCAACAACATTCTTATTCTAACAAAATCAGAAGGTTCTTGTCAACGATCGGTTTATTTCGTTTCTTTTTGAGTCAAATACTCTTTGTAACCAATTTCTTCTAACAGTACCGCTTTATCGTTGACTTCTTTAGCTAGATGCTTTTTATAATCGATAATTTTTTGGCGCAGTCCGGAATCTACCACGCTTAAAATCTGAGTCGCTAAAATTCCGGCGTTTTTGGCGCCGTTAATACTGACTGTTTCCACGGGAATCCCGCTCGGCATTTGGACAATCGAAAATAATGAGTCAACCCCATCCAAAGTACTGGTTTTAATAGGGATGCCGATTACCGGCAAGGGAGTCATCGCTGCTAATACCCCGGGAAGATGGGCTGCTCCGCCTGCTCCGGCAATTATTAATTCCAAGCCGCGCTCCATAGCTGTCGAAGCATATTCAATCGCCCGTTTAGGGGATCGATGCGCCGAAATAATCGTCATTTCATAATCAACCCCGAATTTTTCCAATACTTCCGCCGCCAACTTCATAATCGGAAGATCGCTATCGCTACCCATTACTATTCCTACTAACGGCATATTCCATCAACTCCCTAGAAAACACTATAGCTCCAGGTTTAATCAGTTCTTGCTCAGTGTCTCCGTGTTTCAGTGGCCAATAATAATCTAGCCCTAGAAGCATTCACTAGTTAAGTAAGTTATTTCCGGCTTCCCGGTTTGACGATGGGAATCCCTTCTTTGCATAAAGGGCAGCCATCCGGTTCCCAGGTTTCAATCTCTACTGTAATCAAAGATTCCGTATGGACTCCAAAATGGACTTTCCCGGCGCTCCGATCAACCAAAACTCCTACCCCACAAACGTTAGCGCCCCGTTCCCGAACCGCATCCATCACTTCCTGAACGGAACCTCCGGTAGTGATTACATCTTCGACAACTAATACATTTTCATCTTCTTCCAAGTCGAATCCCCGCCGGAAAGTCATTTTACCATCTTCCCGTTCGGTAAAAAGAGCTCTGACCCCAAGTACCTTCGCGACTTCATAGGCGATGATTATTCCACCGATCGCCGGGGCTACCACTGCATGAATTTCATGTCCTTTAAAACGTCTCGCTAAATCCTCACATAATTTCTCAGTAAACTTGGGATATTGTAAAACTTGGGCGCACTGCATATACTTTTTACTATGACGCCCGGAAGTTAACCTAAAATGTCCTTCCCGCAACACTTTGGTTTCACGTAAAATTTCCAAAATCTCTTTTTCTTCCAGCAACGTGGATCCTCCTTAGCTTAGTAAAGAACAAAAGAGCATTGTCCGATGAACACTTGCATTATCATCATTGGCAATGGGCGATACCCTTAAGCTCAGATATACTGGTAAGACCTTCTTCGACAAGAAACGCTCTGATTCCTTCTATAATTTTGATCGGGGCCGCGGGATCTCTAAAAGTCCCGGTCCCTACCCCGACGGCAGTTGCGCCGGCCATTATAAACTCAATTGCATCACCGGGAGTACAAATCCCCCCAATCCCGATCAATGGTATTTTAACCTTTTGATATGTTTGCCAAACCATTCGAAGGGCAACCGGTTTAATGGCCGGACCCGATAATCCTCCAACCAAGTTTCCCAATACCGGTTTGCGTTTGTGAATGTCTATGGCCATTCCCAGCAAGGTATTGATTAAACTAAGCCCGTCGGCGCCGGCGTCTTCAACTTGGCGGGCGATAACGGTAATATCGGTTACATTGGGAGACAGTTTTACAATTAATGATTTTCTTGTAACTTTACGAACCTCACGGGTAACAGCCCCGGCCATTGCGGGATCTGTGCCGAAAGCAATTCCGCCTTCTTTAACATTAGGACAGGAAATATTGAGTTCAAAACCGGAGACTTCGGGGTAATCGTTTAGAATCTCCGCAACCTTGGCATATTCCGCAATTGTCTTCCCAACTATATTTACGATCACCGGGGTTTGATATATTCTTAAAAAAGGCAAAGCTTCCTTGATGAAATGATCGACTCCCGGATTTTGCAAACCGATGGCGTTTAACATGCCCCCGGGGGTTTCACAGATTCGCTGCCCTTGATTCCCCGGCCATGGCGTTAAGGAAACGCCTTTAGTAACTACCGCGCCCAAAGCAGCGGGGATAAATAAAGGCAAATATTCCCGGCCATAGCCGTAAGTTCCCGAAGCCGGCAACACCGGGTTCTTCAGTTTTAAACCGCCGATTTCAACTTCTACCGATGGTTGTAGCATTAGAAGATCACCTCTTTGATGGAGAAAACGGGGCCGTCAACACAAACCCGTCTGGAGCCATGAATAGTTTGGCAGGTACACCCCAAACAAGCACCGACTCCGCATGCCATATGGGCTTCTAACGAGAGCTGACCGTTGAGTCCAGTTAAGACGGCTATTTTTTGGACTTCGGCAAGCATTGGAGCAGGGCCGCAAGATATAATAAAATCATAACCATTAGCTTGGTGTTCATTGATAAAAAGTTCAGTTATAAACCCCTTCCATCCTAAGCTGCCGTCCTCGGTCGCTATCTTCACCGGAACCCTGCTTTTTTCCCATAAATCAAGTTCCAGTAGATTTTTGGAGGTTCTCCCCCCATAAAAGAGGGTAAGTTGGGGCGGTTTTTTCCGTAAAGATAGTTGCTCACCCAAACAAAAAAGGGGCGGCATCCCTATTCCGCCTGCAACAAGGGCAATGTTACCCGCTTCCTCGGGAACCTCAAAACCATTACCAATCGGCCCCCAGATGGTTAAGACATCTCCTTTTTGTTTGGATGCCAATAAGGTCGTTCCTTTGCCGACCACCTTGAAAAGCAATGAAATAGTACCTTCCGCTTTATTGATCCGAAAAATACTAATCGGCCTTGCCAATAAGGGATCGACACTCAGTTCATCCCCAACCCTGATTTGAATAAATTGCCCCGGTTTCGCCTCCGCCGCTATCGCGGAAGCGGTAAGTTTTAACCGAAAATAACCCGGCGCTACCTTTATAATCTCGCTAATTACCGATTGAACTAGATACATTTGGTCACCTTTTATCCCTTCTTACTAATCAGTCTCAGAACTCCTAAATTTTTTAATCCACATCTTTATAGGCTTAGATGCCTTTTCACAAACAAAATGGTTTAAACTTCCATCTTCTGTATTCCTTCTTCTATATTCTATCACCTATTATTAAATCGCCTGCCCAATCCGGATGGAATAGTAGTCTTGAAGCGGAATCACCGAGCTTGGCTCTTTGCCATCCTCCAATGTTAACATCACTTGCAAGAAAGCTTTCACCGTATCCAAAGAAGTAAGACAAGGAATATTATGCTCTACCGCGGCCCGGCGGATCTTAAAACCGTCCCGCTCCGGTTCTTTCCCCCTGGTAATCGTATTTACCAATAATTTTATCTCCCCGCTCTTAATAGCGTCAAGGATCGTGGGAGGCCCTTCATTGATTTTATTTAATTTGGTAACCGGAACTCCATTTACCCTAAGATAAGCGGCGGTTCCCATGGTAGCCATGATTTTAAAACCGCGCTCGGAAAGTTTTTTCAACAACGGTAAGGCCTCGGCCTTATCGCGATCCGCTAAGGTCGCTAAAATGGTACCCCCGCGCGGCATATTGAAACCGGCAGCCGTAAAGGCCTTATAGAGGGCGCCGGTATAAGTGAGGTCCACCCCCATTACTTCACCGGTGGATTTCATCTCCGGACTGAGGAAGATATCTACCTGATTCAACTTGGAAAAGGAGAAGACCGGGGCTTTAACCGCGATTAGTTTGGTTTCGGGCCACATGCCGCCGGCATAGCCCTGTTGGTGAAGGGATTGGTTCAAGATGCACTTTGTCGCCACTTGGACCATTGGTATGCCGGTAATTTTACTCATAAAAGGCACCGTCCGGCTGGAACGGGGATTGACCTCAATGCAGTATACATCGTCATCGGTGAGGACGAATTGAATATTGATTAATCCGACCACTTTTAAACTTTGGGCTAGTTTTAAGGTGTATTTCGAGATTTTTTCCTGCTCCTTAAGGCTTAAACGTTGGGTTGGATATACTGCAATCGAATCTCCGGAATGTACCCCGGCCCGTTCCAGATGTTCCATGATCCCCGGTATTAAAATGTTTGTTCCGTCAGAAATCGCGTCAACCTCGCATTCTCTTCCGGAAAGATAACGGTCAACCAATACCGGGTGTTCCGGGCAAGCCCGGACCGCTCCAGACAAATAATTGCGCAGTTCGCTTTCGTTGTAAACAATCTCCATCGCCCGGCCGCCTAATACATAAGATGGTCGCACCAATACCGGAAAACCAATTTCCGCCGCCACCGACAGGGCTTCTTCCGTTGAAACCACAGTCCGGCCGGCAGGTTTAGGGATTTTTAAGTCGAGTAATAGTTCATCAAACCGCTGGCGGTCCTCAGCTAAATCAATCGAGTCCACTGAGGTCCCTAAAATTTTGAACCCCGCCTCCTCAAGATGGGCTGCTAAATTAATGGCAGTCTGCCCGCCAAATTGAACGATTACCCCTTCCGGCTGTTCCAGTTCAAGAATGTGCAACACATCCTCTACTGTTAACGGTTCGAAATAAAGCCGGTCACCGGTGTCAAAATCGGTGCTGACTGTCTCCGGGTTATTATTAATGATGATCGCTTCAATACCGGCCTCTTTTAAAGCCCAAACCGAATGGACGCTGCAATAATCAAATTCGATCCCTTGCCCGATTCGAATTGGTCCGGAACCGATCACCGCGATTTTCCGCCTCGCCGACGGCACAGCTTCATTTTCCCGTTCGTAACAAGAGTAGAAATAAGGTGTTACCGCTTCGAATTCAGCAGCGCAAGTATCAACCATCTTGTAAACCGGCCTAATCCCCTGGTTATATCGGAACCGGCGAACCTCACCCTCGGTAGCGCCGGTCAAATCGGCAATCTCTCGATCGGCAAACCCAAGCCGTTTCGCAGTCCAAAGAATCTCCGGATCCCGGAAACCGGATTCTTGTAATTTTTTTTCCATATTAACTATTGTCATCAGTTTATTAAGGAAAAAAGGGTCCACTTTGGTCCGGTGATAGAGTTCATCTAAAGAATACCCGCGCCTGAGACATTCGGCCAAGAAAAAGAGGCGGCGGTCATCGGGAACTCCAATCACTGCTTCCAACTGAGCGTTACTCAATTGGTCGGCCCCGGGTAACCTTAGCCCATACCTGCCAATCTCCAGCGAACGGATGGCTTTTAAAAGAGCTGCTTCCAAGGAGCGGTCGATGGCCATCACCTCTCCGGTGGCCTTCATTTGAGTTCCCAATTTTCGATCCGCCAGATCAAACTTGTCAAAAGGCCAACGCGGGATCTTCACCACCGTATAATCGAGGGTAGGTTCAAAGGAAGCAAAAGTTTTTCCCGTCACCGCATTGGTGATTTCGTCCAAATGATATCCAACGGCGATCTTCGCGGCTACCTTGGCGATGGGATATCCGGTGGCCTTGGAAGCCAAAGCGCTGGAACGGCTAACCCTAGGGTTGACTTCAATTACAACATAATGAAAACTTTTCGGGTCTAAGGCAAATTGAACATTACAGCCGCCTTCGATCCCCAAAGCCCGGATGATCTTAACGGCGGCCGCCCGTAACATTTGATACTCGCGATCGGCCAGAGTCTGGCTGGGCGCCACCACGATGCTGTCACCGGTATGAATGCCGACCGGATCGATGTTTTCCATATTACAAATTGTAATGCAGGTGTCGTTGGAATCGCGCATTACTTCATATTCGATCTCTTTATAACCTGCTACCGACTGTTCCAATAAGACTTGAGAGATGGGACTGAGGGCCAGTCCGCGAATGGTGATCTCCGCTAATTCTTCCTTGTCTGTTGCGATTCCGCCCCCAGTCCCTCCCATAGTATAAGCGGGTCGGATAATTAAGGGGTACCCAACCCGGTCCGCAAACTCAAAGGATTCTTCCAACCGGGAAACGATGGCGCTTTCCGGAATTGGTTCCCCGATTGCCAACATAGTCTCTTTAAATAATTGGCGGTCTTCAGCCTTTTGGATTGCTTCCAGCGGAGTTCCTAATAATCTGACGTTAAAGTCGGTTAGGACTCCGGCTTCCCAAAGCTTCACCGCAAGGTTTAGACCAACCTGTCCGCCTAGGGTGGGAAGGAGCCCGTCAGGACGTTCTTTGGCGATGATCCGACGTAACGAATCGACCGTCAACGGTTCGATATAGACCCGGTCGGCCACATCAGCATCGGTCATGATTGTGGCCGGATTGGAATTGACTAAAACCACTGCGATCCCTTCTTCTTTAAGGGAACGGCATGCCTGGGTCCCGGAATAGTCGAACTCAGCGGCCTGCCCGATAATGATTGGCCCCGAACCGATGACAAGTACTTTTTTTAAGGTCTGATCAAGCGGCATCTTAATTCACGCTCCGTAACATTTTAGGCTGTCACCCGTTTAATTTCTCATATTCGCAACAAACTGTTTGAATAAATATTCAGAATCCCAAGGTCCGGGAGTGGCTTCGGGATGGTATTGGACTGAGAAAATCGGTAATTGTCTGTGTTTCAACCCCTCAACCGTCCCGTCGTTAACATTGATGTGGGAGATGATTACCTCCTCCCGGTTTAACGAATTCTCCCTTACCGCAAATCCGTGGTTCTGCGAAGTAATCGTAACCGCACCGGAAGTTAACTCTTTTACCGGGTGATTACCGCCCCGATGACCGAATTTTAACTTATAAGTATCTCCTCCGAGAGCCAATCCCAAAATTTGATGCCCAAGGCAGATTCCGAAGAGCGGCGCTTTTCCGATTAATCGTTTCACGGACTCGACAGCGTATGGAATGTCCTTTGGGTCGCCGGGGCCGTTGGAAAGCATCACCCCGTCCGGTTTCATTTTTAAAATAGTTTCACTGGTTGTATCACATGGTACCACCGTTACCCTACAACCATGGGTGACCAGGCTCCGCTGAATATTAAGTTTCGCGCCGAAATCCATCAATACCACATGCAAGTCCCCATCTCCCACGGTATAAATTTCCTTGGTGGATGCGGTTCTGACAAAATCGTTTCCGGATAAATCGGGACGTTCCTTGACCCGCTCAATCAAGGCTTCATCCGGTTCAGTGGAAGTGGAGATCATACCTTTCATTACACCAGCCGTCCGTAACCGTCTTGTCAAAGCACGGGTATCGATCCCGGAAATTGCCGGGATATTATATTTTTTTAAAAAAGAGTCGATGGTCATTTCCGAACGCCAGTTGCTTGGAGCTTGGCAATATTCTTTAACCACAAACCCTCTGGCGTAAGGATGTCGCGACTCAAAATCCTCGCAATTCAATCCATAATTGCCGATCAGCGGATAGGTCATCGTAATGATTTGTCCGCTATAAGACGGATCGGTCAAAATCTCCTGATAGCCGGTGAGGCCGGTATTAAAAACTACTTCACCGCTGGTTTCGGCATCAGCCCCAAAAGAGATTCCTTGATATATAGTCCCATCCTCCATAACCAATCGCGCCTTTTTCATGGTTCCTCCATTATCTAGTCGAAGGCTTACAATCTTGCTTTCGAATTTCGACTTTAGACTTTCGACTTTGACTTAGACTCCTAACTTCTGACTTCTGTCTTCTATTTAACCCATTTCAATTCTATCATAAATATGCATTATTTTGGAATATTTATTCAATAATTTTTCCTTGTTCCAACTTTAAAATTCCGTTAACCCAAACCGACTCCACTTTTCCTTTGAGTTTTCTGCCGATAAAGGGGGAATTCTTAGATTTGGAACTAAAATCAGCCGCCTTAACCTCCCATTCAAGTTCCGGATCGAAAATAACCAGATCCGCGGGAGCGTCGGGAGTTAAACAGCCACCCGGTTTGTTTAAAATCCGGGCCGGCGCCGCCGACATTCTCTCTACCAACTGCTCCTTGGTCAACCATCCTCCAAGCACTAATTCAGTCCAAGCAAGGCTTAGGGCTGTTTCCAAGCCGATAAGGCCCGTGGGGGCCAGGGCAAACTCCCGGTGTTTTTCTTCCAATGTATGCGGAGCATGGTCCGTAGCAATCACATCGATGACTTCTTCTTGGAGCGCTTTACGGATTGAATCCCGATCTTCTTTGCTCCGCAACGGCGGGCTAACCCGAAAATTAGGATCATATCCTTGAAGGTCCTCATCGGTTAAAGTGAAATGATGGGGGGTGGCTTCCGCAGTCACCGCCAGACCCTTGTTTTTAGCCGCGCCAATCATAGCCGCGCTTCCTTTAGTGCTGACATGACAAAAATGAATTCTGGCCTTAGTGAATTCGGCCAAGAAAAGATCCCGCGCCGTCATAACATCTTCAGCCAACGAGGGAATACCAGGCAGCCCTAATACCGTCGACCAGTATCCCTCATGCATCACACCGTTACCGGCCAGATTCGGGTCTTCTTCATGCAAAAGCAATGGTAAACCAAATAACTTTGAATATTCCAAAGCCGTCCTAAAAACTGCCGCATTGGTAATGGTTTTGCCATCGTCCGAAAAAGCTACCGCACCGGCTGCTGCCATTTCACCCATTTCGGCAAGTTCGACGCCTTGAAGCCCTTTGGTTACCGCCCCAACAGAGTATACTTTAGCGAAGCCGGCCGCTTTAGCCTGCTTATAGATGTATTCAATCGCTACCGCGGTGTCGGCTACCGGATTAGTATTAGCCATGGCCGTGACCGCTGTAAATCCGCCTTTGAGAGCTGCTTTAGTCCCGGAGGCAATGGTCTCCTCATCTTCCCGGCCGGGTTCCCGCAAGTGACAGTGAAGATCGATTAACCCTGGAAAAACCAGTTTATTTTTGGCTGATATGATTTGCATTTCTCCGGGATTTATATTTTTTTCAACCGCCGCTACCTTGCCATCTTCGATCAAAACATCTCCGGTTCCAACAAAGCCGCCCGCCGGATCGACTATGGTTCCTTCTTTAATGCAATACCGCATCTTTCCCGCCTCCTCCGGTTAAGAGATATAATAAAGCCATTCGGACCGCTACTCCGTTAGTGACCTGCTCAGTTATTACCGATTGGTCGTTCACGGAAACCTCTTCGCTGATTTCGACGCCAAGGTTGGCCGGTCCTGGGTGCATCACCAATAGGTCCGGTTTTGCTTTGGCAATCCGTTCCGAGTTAATACCGAATAATTTGGAATATTCGCGTAAAGTCGGAAAAAAGGCCTTGGTCTGACGTTCTAACTGAATTCGCATAATATTGACCACATCCGCAACAACCAAAGCCTTGTCCAGATTCGTCTCCACTTTGACCCCCATCGACTCAATTCCCATTGGGACTAATGTCGGAGGTGCGACTAAGGTTACATCGGCTCCTAGTTTATTCAAACCCCAGATATTCGATTTGATAACCCTGCTATGCAGTGCGTCGCCGACTAATACTACCTTCAACCCTTTAAATCCGCCTTTTTTCTCGCGAATCGTAAATAAATCCAATAGACCTTGAGTCGGATGTTCGTGGGCCCCATCTCCGGCGTTGATTACATGGGAGCGGACCGATTCGGCCAATAGTTTGGGGGTGCCGGCCAACGAATGGCGGATAATGATTACGTCCACACCCATAGCTTCAATGGTGCGGGCGGTATCGACAAAGCTTTCTCCTTTGACGACACTGCTGGATGAAACCGTTAAATTGACCACATCGGCGCTCATCCACTTTCCGGCAATCTCAAAGGAAGTCCGGGTTCGGGTGCTGGGTTCGAAAAATAAAGTAACCACAGTCTTGCCGCGAAGGGTCGGAACCTTTTTCAGGTCGCGTTTAAAAATATCCTTGCAAGCGGCGGCAGTATCCAAAATATAATTAATCTGTTCCACCGTTAATTCGCGTAAACCTAAGATATCCTTCGGTAACTTTACCATTAACATCGCTCCGATACAATTTAATAAGTTTACTTGCACAAGTAGAGATTT
>JBLNDC010000508.1:0-6159 GCA_050261255.1 Bacteroidota bacterium | reverse complement strand
ATGATTCTAGTCGATTCCAATGAGGACCCGAAAGAGGAAGCAGGATTTATCCAGTCGTTACGGGCCCGTCAGGTTGACGGACTGATTATTTGTTCGTCGGGAGATAATAAAAGCATATATGAAGAAGCGCAAGAATCCAATTTTCCGATAGTGTTTGCGGACCGTTTGGTTTCCTATGTCGATGCGGACATGGTATTGGTTAATGATTATCAAGGAGCATATATCGCTACGGAACATCTGATTAAGCTTGGACACAATAATATTGGTTTAGTTATTCCGCCGGTTCGTTCGCTTTCAACTCGCTCGGAAAGACTGGCAGGATATAAGCAAGCGTTGGGCGATTATAATATAGCTGTTAATGAAGATTTTATTAATTATGTTGAACCAGGAAACGGGGAAGTAGCCTTAAAAAGCATTGAGGAATTTATTAAAGTCAATCGGCAATTGACGGCGGTTTTTGCTACCAATACCTTGCTGGGTCTACAACTTTTGAAAGTTATCAAAGCGGAAAAGCTACAGATACCTAAGGATATGGCTGTGATTGTATTTGACGAGGTTCCCTGGGTACCGCTTTTAGATCCGCCTTTGACCACGGTTAGTCACCCTGCGCTGGAACAGGGGGAAGCGGCTGCGGATATGCTGCTAAAAAAGATGAGGGCGACGAAGGTTAGACGTCCCAAAAAGGTATTGATTGAACCGACGTTAAATATTAGGGAATCTTGTGGTTATCAATTGAAAAACGGTTATAGTAGGCTAAGCTAATTAGGGTAAAGTAACCAGGAAAGTTGAATGATCGATTACCAATTTGAGAATTGGGTAATCGATTTTTTTTATTTTTTAAAAAAAATAGTATTTTAGAAGGAGATAAAGGATAGTCTGTCGAAATTAGAAAACGATAAACGCAACCGGTAAACGCAATCGATTTCCAAAATGATTTTAGGGCATACGATATTATCATGGAATCCGGAATTTGAGATCCTTTGTATGGTTGATAATACTAAAAGGAGAGTGTTTGATATGATTGATAAATTTATCGAGGAATATCAAGCCGTTAGTGATTTTTACAAGGAACACGGTTTTGGCGGCCGGGTCGGATATGGGACAAAACCGGCGGTGATTGTAATTGACATGGCTGAAGCATGGGTGAATCCAAAAAATTCGATAATTGGTTCGGATCTTTCAGATGTATTATGCAACACCAAGAAAGTTTTGGCAGAAGCGCGAAAGAAAAAAATTCCGGTGATCTTTACAACCATGGCTTACGACCCTCAATTGGCGGAAGCGGGAGACCGTATTCTAAAAAAACTACCGCATATTAAAGAATCATTATTTAGAAACACTGATTCAATTATATTGCATCCGGAACTTGAAAGGCGCCCCGAAGAAATTTTGATCGAGAAACAAAGAGCTTCGGCGTTTTTTGGGACTACGTTGGTCAGTTATTTGATCGCGCATTCAATTGATACATTGATTATTACCGGATGCAGCACCAGCGGTTGTGTGAGGGCGACAGCTGAAAGCAGTCATAATTACAATTTGCATACGATTGTAGTGCGCGAAGCGGTTGGCGACCGTTCGCCGCTGGCACATGTGGTTAACTTGATCGATATCGACAATCGTTATGCGGATGTTGAAGAGGTTGATAAAGTCATTAATTACCTTAAAAACTTTAACCCTTGATTATCGCAAAGGAAATTATGTTTCGACTCTTAATTTGCGGAAATGTCGTTTTTTAGCTCTGTTTAAAAAGCATGGAAAATAGATCAAATACGGAGGTTGTAAAATGGAGAGAAAATTCATTACATCGGGCGCTCCCAATGTTCCGTTGACACCGGCAATTAAAGTCGGTAATCTGATTTTTATTTCGGGACAGGTTCCGGTAGATCTAAAGACCGGAAAGGATATTCGCGGCGATATCAAAGTAGAAACGGAAGCGGTTTTGAAACGGATCAAATTTTATGTTGAACAATGCGGCGGGACAATGAAAGATATAGTTAAGACGACGGTGCTTTTGACTAACATCAATGATTTTGCGGAGATGAATAAGGTATATGCAAAATTTTTCCCTGAAAATCCTCCCGCTAGAGCTTGTATGGAAATTCGTCTAGCATGTGACGCCAAGATTGAAATTGAGGCTATCGCGGTTTTACCGGAAAAATAACATCTGGAGAAAGGTAAAAAAACTAATGAGCGAGTTGTATCTTCTGGAAGAGCTGGATAAGTACATAGATGCGGAAGGGGTTTTAGAGCTTTCAAAAAAATTAATCAGCATCCCCAGTCACAGAGAAAACCCCAACGAAGAGTTAGAAGTCGCCAATTACATCCGGGATTATCTTAAGGCGGCCGGAATCGACGCCTGGACCAAGGAAGTTATTGACGGTCGTCCTAATGTAATAGCCAAATTCGGAAAAGGCAGAGGAAAAAGATTGTTGTTGACCGGACACATCGATACGGTCCCACCGATGGGCATGAGTGATCCTTTTACCCCGAAAATGATCGATGGCAAACTCTATGGGAGAGGAATTGCCGATATGACTAGCGGCATCATTGGGATGATCTATGCATTGGTGGCCCTGAAAAAAGCGGGTGTCGAGTTGGACGGGGAAGTTGTTTTCCTCGGCGCTATTGATGAAGAAAGCAATAGTAGCTATGGAACAAGGGACTGGGTTAAAGATGGTAAAGCCGATATGGCTATTGTGGGAGAACCGACTAACTTGCAAATCGTCTCCGCCCATAATGCGATTCATTGGTTTGAAATTAACATTACAGGGCATACCGCGCATTCCAGTGTTCCGCATCAGGGACAAAATGCTATCTATAAGGCATCTCAAATCATAGAAGCTGTTCAAAAGAAATTGATTCCCAGATTAAACAAGCGGAAACATTGTTTAACAGGTTGTTCAACGGTGAATGTCGGCCAGATAATAGGGGGATGCGATTCCGGGATTGACCAGATGAAAAGCGGCGTGGAAATTAAGTTTACGGGCATCGTACCGAATAAATGCACCGTATACCTTGACAGACGATGGATTCCGGGAGAAACATATGAGGATGTCTACCAGGAATTAGTTGATTTAGTATGTGGAGTTGGAGATCTAGAGCCTAAATGCGATATTCAAGTAAAAGGCATGGAATTCTCGGAAAAGTTCCCCCATCCGCCTATTTATACCGAAAACAGCCATCCTTTGGTTAAAACCTTGTCTTCGGTTATCCAAGCCGTTACTGGTAAAAAGGCAAAACCAACTGGTGTAAAGTACTGGACTGATGGTGGAATATTGCAAGGCGAAGCTGGCATCCCTACGGTCGTGCTCGGCCCCGGGAATATCGAACAAGCCCATGGCGATCATGAATATGTTTACTTTGATGAAATTTTGAAGGCAGTTAAAATTTATGCTTTAACTGCGGTTGAATTATGCAAATAATTCAAAAATATTAACGGGAAAGGAGGATTGAGGCTAGTATTTTTGGTTGCGTTTATCAGATCTTAAGTAGTTGAAAATCAAAAGCGGAGGTGTAATTATTTTGAAATTCAAAAACTTGTTTCGTTCATCCTTATTGTTGGTTTTAGTATTGGTGTTAATGACGAGCGCCGTTATTCTTGCCGCAAGTAAAGATGAGTTGACATATGGTGAAATGGCCGGAGATTTGAAATTGCTTGATCCGGCGATGCCGTATGTCTCTAATGAAGCTACCATTTTGACAACGGTTATGGAAAGCTTGGTAGACTATCCGTTGGGAGAAGTATCCACTAATTTTACGCCAGCATTGGCCGAAAAGTGGAATATTTCAAGTGATGGTAAAAAATACACCTTTTATTTAAGAAAAAATGTTAAATGGTATCATAATTACGGGGAATTTACCGCTGATGATGTGGTTTTTTCCCTGAACCGTTACCGCGATCCCAAAGATTCAGTTTGGGCAGGTCAATATGCTGATATTACCGATGTCAAAAAGATTGACAAATATACCGTAGAAGTAACGCTGAACAAACCGGATCCTTTCTTTCTGGGCAGGGTGGCCACAAACACCGAATCCGGTTCGCTGATGATGTGTAAAAAAGCATTTGAGGATAACGGTTCCGATAAAATGAGATTGTTCCCGGTAGGCACCGGGCCTTTCGTATTCAATGAATACAAATCTAAAGAATATGTTTCTTTAGTCAGAAACGAGTCCTATTGGGGTAAAAAAGCAAATCTCAAGAAAATCACCTACCTGTTCATGCCGAATGAAAGCAGTCGTGAACTAGCTTTACTAAGCGGGAATATCGATACCATGAGGATTAAATCAGACCCGGTTGTTTTTGAAAGGTTAAGAGCAAAAAAATACATCATTGATACCCAAGGCCCGGAAATTCTGTGGTGGTTTATTTGCAATACCCAAGTCAAACCTTTTAACGATCTAAGGGTACGCCAGGCGATCGCCTATGCGATCAACCGGAACGATTTTTCAGGTATTTTTGGTAAAGAGGTCACTTTACCTCTGAACACCATTTTTACTCCGTCATATTTTGGCGCTTTGACCGAAAAAGAGCTGGCTCCTTCAGCTAAATACAGTCAGAATATTAAGAATGCCAAACAGTTATTGGCGGATGCCGGATATCCCAATGGTTTTAACGTGGAGATGTTGATTACCGAACGTAGCGATTATCAGACGATGATGTTAATCATTCAACAACAGTTAAAACAGATCGGAATTAATGTCAAGTTGAATCTGGTTGAACATACTACTTATCATTCGGAAATCCGTAAGAGCAAAAATCCGTTGATTCTCTATGGCGAACTAAGTTATCCTGAGGCCGGTATTATCCTGCGGAGATTTCTTCATTCTAGCGCTTGCGTAACCAAGAGTACTGCGGTGAGAAACTTTGCTAATTATGAGAACGCACAACTTGACGCTTACCTGGAAGAAGCAGAAAAAACATATGATCTCAAGCATAGGGCCGAATTATACAAAAAGGTGCAGGAGATCGCCATGCGCGACCTCCCGATGATCCCGGTTATCGCTACCAAACAGGCATTAATCCGTTCACCCCAAGTTGATCTGGGGTATAAGTTGAAGACATCATTGGTTTTAGGCTACCGGTTCTTATCTCCTACCAAAAAGAAATAACTTGAAAAGGTTGAAGGTCTGTCATCCGAGCGATGGCAGACCTTTACTGAAATTTAACAAATTGCGCTGGATTATTGTTAAGGCGGGGAGGGTTAACAGTGGCATCATATTTTATTAGAAGAATCTTGAGGGTTTTTCTCACTTTGTTTTTTGCGATAACCCTGATCTTCATGGCGGCCCGGGTTTTACCGGGTGATCCGGCGGAGGCTTTGTTGGGACAATACATGTCCGCCGAAGGGCTGGCTACACTCCGCCAGCAGATGGGTTTGGACTTACCTGTTTGGAAGCAATACCTTGATTATTTTGCTGGCTTATTCAGGGGTGATTTAGGAAGTTCTCTGGTGCTTGGTAAGCCTGCGACGGAGATGATTGTGGAAGTGATCCCCTATACATTGGTTGTGGTTATAGGCGCCCTTCTGATAGGCGCATTGTTGGGAATACCTTTGGGAATTTTTTCGGCTGTGAAAAAAAATACTGCTATCGATTACATCGGGCGTGTCGTTTCGTTATTCGGGATCTCACTTCCGGGTTTTGCAATCGGTATTTTGTTGATGATTTTATTTGCGATAAAGTTAGGATGGTTCCCGATAGCGGGTGGTGGAGATTTATCTAATTTCGGAAGTCTTTTGCAATTCGGTTTTCTTCCCGCATTAGCCGGAGGTATGGGTATGGCTTCTTATCTTACCCGAATATCGCGAACGGCTATGCTGGAAGTTTTGAATGAGGATTATATTCGTACCGCAAAGGCCAAGGGAGTTAAAGAGATAGCAGTTATCAGTAAACACGCCTTACGGAATTCATTGATATCGATCGTATCGGTGATTGGTATTTATGCCATCGTAATGGTCGGTGATTCGATTGCCATTGAAATCGCTTTTTCCAGACCCGGTTTTGGCCGGCTTATTTTCGGAGCAATAACACAAAGAGATTATTATTTGATTCAGGCTATTATCTTCATTTATGTGATATTTGCAACATTTATCAATCTTTTGACGGATTTGTTATATGCCGTTATCGATCCCAGAATAAGCTATAAGTAGGTGAAACTGA
>JBLNDC010000507.1:0-2967 GCA_050261255.1 Bacteroidota bacterium | reverse complement strand
GGGGACAACTTTTCTGATAATTACATCATTGACTTAAACTGAATTTACTAAACATTATCATTAGTTTGCTCAATTTATAATCTTCATCCGGTTAACAAAATAAACCCCATTGAGGGGTTATACTTATAAAATAATATCTTTACCGGGGTTAATTGTCAATATAAAGTTAAATTAATTTATAACCTTTACCCAATGGTGCGAGAGGCGGGACTTGAACCCACACGGTTGCCCACTAGATCCTAAGTCTAGCGCGTCTGCCATTCCGCCACTCTCGCATTCGTATAAAGATTATAGCACCGGTCTTTATTTTCGTCAAGCTAACAATGTTAGTCAAAAGTCCAGAAGTCTAAAGTCCAAAGTCTGGGTTCATGTTTTTTTAATATTCTGAAATCACATGAACTTTAAATCCGAAGCCAAAGACCTACTTTTGACTTTCGACCTTCGAATTTCAAGATAATACTTGGACTTTCAACTTTGATAACTGTTCACTGTTAACTCATCACTGACCTTAGCCAATTCCATAACCGGCGCCAAAAACTATCTTTCTGAACGCTAGCGGCGGTCACAACCGGTATTTTATCAACAATCTTAGCGCCGATTTTCACTTCCAACTCTCCTACTTGCTGTAACCGTTCCACCGGCGCATGGAGCGACCGTGGAATTTCCAGATTAACCTTTATCTTTTTCAGCTGACCCTTTGGAACCACCAGCGTCACCGGACGATGGGGAAGCACCGGAACCTGTGGGGCAATCCCTTCCATTACCGGTATTGAGCCAATTTTTTGTTCGGATCCGACTACTGTTAGTAATTGATAATTATTGAAACCATACTCAAACAATTCCCTGGTATCCTCGTACATCAATTTGCTGTTTAACACCACCGCAATTAACCGTTGGCCGTTTTTAGTGGCCGAGGCGACCAAACACCTTCCCGCCTGCCTGGTGTATCCGGTTTTTACCCCATCAGCAAACTCATAACGCCAGAGCAGCTTATTTTGGTTCACCATTAACCGGTTATATTCCCTGCCCGGCCATTCAATCGCTTTTCTTTTAGTCTTGACGATCTCTGCGAAAACCGGATTATGTAAGGCGTAACGGGTAATCAAGGCCAAATCGTAAGCTGTGGTATAGTGACCGGTTTCTGGTAATCCGTTACTATTCTTGAAGCAGGTGTCTTTCGCTCCAATCGCGCGGGCTTTTTCATTCATACAACCGGCAAATTTAGCTTCTGAACCAGCCAGTCCTTCAGCGACAGTCACGGAAGCGTCGTTCCCGGAATTTAGTAAAATTCCGTACAAAAGTTCTTTTAAGGTATGTTTTTCTCCGGGCGCGAGCCAGATCGATGAACCCCCGACTTTACTGGCATTTTGGCTCGTAGTAATTACCTGATTTAGCTCTCCCCTTTCTAAGGCTACCAACGCCGTTAAAATTTTAGTGGTGCTGGCTGGGGCCATGCGTTCCGTGCTATTCTTGGTAAAAATGACTTTTCCGGTAGTAAAGTCCATCAATATCGCTGCCGAAGCCGCTAGGTTGGGGCGACCGGCCTCACAGGCCGGGACGATCTTAAAAAGTATTATGATTAATGTCAATAGCCATATTCTAAATTTTCTGCCGTTCATGCTGTCTCTTCCTTAAATTTTTGATTATGGTTTTTTATTCTAAGGGAATTGCATAATTACCCTAAACAAACCCTTTGGCCACAATATATAGTGACAAGCCCAGATGTATCTATCAATATACTGTGAGCCAAAGCAAAAATTGAGAATTATGCAATTCCTTAATTCTAAAATTTACCCAAAACACCTGCGTGTTTTCTTAAATTGGCTTTAGAAATTATTAACAACTGCGCCCAAACTACAAGGGCTTATTGTCCGGTCAAAAGAAAAACCGCGGACACCCGCGGCTGTTTAATGCAACTCTTTAGACTTTGGGCTAATCATGCTCTGAATCTTATCCAGCAACTGTGGGGCGGAATCCAGGATCCGGTCTACCAAGACATTGCTTTCAACCGGCAGTAGTTTGATTTGTTCTTTGCCAACCACTAAAAAGGCCACCGGATTAATAGTTATCCCAGCTCCGCTCCCGCCGCCAAAGGGATGTTTATCGGGATCGGCGGATGTTTCCTGATTACGCTCTTTCTCTTTGGGCTTCGTACCGTTGCCATTAGCCTCGAACTCACTGCCCCCGGCGGCAAATCCAAAGGTAACTCTAGAAATAGGTACAATTACACTTCCATCAGGGGTCTCCACCGGGTCTCCCAGGATGGTGTTGACATCAACCATTTCCTTTATATTTTCCATGGCGGTTTTCATTAAACCTTCAATCGGATGGTTATTCAATTGCGACACCTCCCTTCATCATACGATGGCGCCAATATGCAAGGAAAGAAGCAATTATAATATAGCCTAGTTTAACACGGAATATACAATCGAAGAGAGTATCTAAACTAAGTGATTGATAATCAGCAATCACTTTAAGCTCCGGTTTTTGAGCAAACCGAAATTTTTGATTGAGGGCTTGAACCAGACCGGATTTAAATCCCCAAAGCGCCCCATAAAATATTGCAGTGGCAGCCGGTTGGCCCAGTCCCAACTTGGTAACCCAGACAAAGCGGTGAAAAGCACCTTTTTTTTCCAGTCTTTCCGCTACTAATAACCAGTGATGATAACGGGCCGGCAAAAAATAAGTGAACAAGGTCATTCCCAAACCAAAATGCTGATAACGGTGGAAAAATTCCCGCAAACCGCGGGAATTTCCTTGATAAGGCGAAAGCTTCGTAACAATCTGCTTTTTTTTGTAAAACAACCAATTTCCGGATAACTTCTCTCGGACTTCAATCCCGCGCTGAGTCGGTTTAATCAGACTCACCTTGCGTTCCCGCTTCAATAGGCCGTTTAAAAAAGTCATCTCCATAATCAGAGTATCATCCCAGGCGACCTTTTGGTAGGAAATCCTGAATTGTACCGG
>JBLNDC010000506.1:0-6244 GCA_050261255.1 Bacteroidota bacterium | reverse complement strand
GGCTAATCATTAGTTTAGTGGCGATCATCCCCGTTTGAAACCTGCGGCAAATCAGAGCGGCGATTTCCGCCTCCCTCCGGGTCAGACACTTGTAATCTGAGGCAATGGTGGCGGCATCGGGTAGCTCGTTATCATATTGGGCAAGCAAAGAATGGATAGCATAAAAGTTAGAGAGGTGAGGTTGGATAATCTCCAGGATCAATCGATCTTGTCTGCTAAAACATGGTGAATTCTTGGAACGGTGTAAGGCAAAACCCCCTTGATAACTCCGGGTTGAACCTAAATGGAAGATACCGATGGTTGAACCGATTCCCTGCGGGTCCACAAAATCGGTGACAAATTCAGAATGTCGCCAGTCCCGCCAATTAAAGATCATCGTCTTCGAGGCCGGTGTATCAGGCATCATTCTCCAATAGTAATTATTATAAAGTTCGGCCCATTTGGAGGCTTCTGCGATACTAATACGGGCGCAAATCGTACCGGCGGGATCGGTCACGGCATAAACCCCATTGACATCAAAGCGCACCAAGTTATCTAAGGACGATAATGCGCATAAGCAAAACTCATTATTGTTACGAATAGATCCGACGTCGACTAAATAATCGTTGATGCGGGACCATGGCAAGTCAAGATTGACAGTCATAGTTTCCACCCGCTTCACTATTTTTCATTAAAAAAAGCGTATCATTTCCCAACCCTCGGCGTCAAGCGTTTTCTACATAATTACTATGCATTTTAAGATGGTTTAGAATTCAATATACTTTATAGGTGAAAAGTTTTCCATAGATCAAAACTACTTTCATACGTTTTTTCGGCGATTGAAAAAATAAACCTTAAAGTTCTAATTCTAAAAAAAGGTGGTGTCTTTGGTGTTGAAACGTTTTTTAGTAATTTTGCTAATCCTCTTTAGCTGCTGCCATTTGGGAATAACGATGGCTGCCAGCGATCCCAATGATCGGGAGGGCAGCAAAGATCCCCCCCTCTTTAACCGGATGCCCGGCTACTTTATTTACAGTTATTCGGAGAATGAATTTGATCGCTTTGAATTTCAAACCGGTCCCAATAAAAAGCAGATTTTGGAAGGCCACCGTTACAGCCTAGTCTATAAACCAAACGAAGGAATTAAAAAAAGCGGAATGCAGATTGTCCGGAATTACGCTAATGCAGTCAAGACAATCGGCGGACAAGAAATCTATAACTATGAAAGCGGTACTTGCGCCACTCTAAAAGTCGTCAAAAACACGACGGAAACTTGGGTTTTTATCGGTGCCAGTCCTAACGGCATCGAGTACGTGCTGGAGATGATCGAAAAAGAAGGCATGAACCAGGACATAGTAGCCGATGCTGCTAGTCTAGCGCGGAGCATCAAGGATACGGGTAAAGCCGCCGTCTACGGAATTTATTTTGATTCCGGCAAGGCCTTAATCAAAATGGAGTCACAGCCTGCTTTAGAGGAGATCGCCAAATTGCTTAAAGTTGAGCCGAAACTGAAGCTATATGTAGTCGGTCATACCGATAATGTGGGGACATTCGATTATAATATGAAGCTTTCCAAGGATCGGGCCGATTCCGTGGTCAAAGCGCTGACCGGCAAATACGGTATTGCCGCCACCCGGCTGATGGCCTGCGGCGATGGTCCGACAGCCCCGGTAGCCAGCAATGACACGGAAGAGGGCCGGGCGAAGAACCGGAGAGTGGAATTGGTGAAGCAGTAACTATCATTTATTGGGGATTGTAGATTTCGAATTGCGGATTTAAAAGACCTGAACCTTTAAACCCGGAACACGAAACTTTGATGGTGTAGCTTGCAACGCCAAACCCAATCCCTGCCAGGGATTAGGTTAAATTACATATCTTAGGTTTTAGACTTATTAAATTAAATAGCGAAAGGAGGTTTTGTAATGAAAAAATGGTCTATTTCAGCTTTCCTGGGTTTATTTTTACTAGTATCCCTAATCTCCGGTTGCGGCGGGGGGAGTAGCGGCAATGGTTCGACACCGACGCCAACCCCTACAAACGGAGGCGGCAATCCGACACCGACACCAACCCCTGGTACATCAGATTCAATAAAAGGCACTTGGTTTTCTAATGCTCCGGTTAACCCGCAAGTGACGCTTAAAATTGGCGATTGTGTTAATATTATAGAGCCTGATCAAGGCGGTCCCGGTATCGACGGTTATTATTACAAGGGTGAAATAAAATGCAGCGTTCTTGCAGGCGGCAAAACTGAAATTACCGGTGTTGGAACAATTCATGATTCTCTTAACTATATTCTCATTTGGTCGCACCAGTTACCAGGCACAACCACGACAATATGGAATGTAATGGCTAATGCTGATAATGATAATGGCCATACAGTTCAATTAATGCTCGCGGGTCTCGCGGGTAGTAGCGAATTAAATGGAGGGATTCTGATAAAAGAAAGGTATGATGAGGCACTTTACGAGTCTGATAGTGCGAAATTTACGAAACAATAGATGAACCGCCTATAGCCTCGTCTTCAAAACCATGCCGCAACCCGGTCCGGATTCATCCTCATTTAAGGCACCCGGATGAATACACAGAGTAAACAATCAAAACTATTAGCGATTCATTTAAAATCATTGACAAAACAATAAGGCCCAGGACTTAGAATCAAGTCCGGGCCTTTATCGTATTATAATTCTTTAACTAACTGTAAGCGACTGGCTTTTATTGGAGAGCAAAGCTTCATGCCAGACTTCATCCATGGATTCAACCATCTCGATTTTAATCTTCCGCGCCACATTAGCCGGGATCTCCTCTAAATCTTTTTCGTTTTCCTTCGGAACCAGCACTTTCTTGATGCCGCTACGGTTAGCCGCCAGGATTTTCTCCTTCAAGCCTCCGATGGGCAATACTCTCCCTCGAAGAGTGATTTCGCCGGTCATCGCCACGTCTTTCCGGACTGGGCGCTCAGTTAAAGCCGATAGAATCGCAGTGGCAATCGTAATCCCCGCTGACGGGCCATCCTTGGGAATCGCTCCTTCCGGAACATGAATATGCAGGTCATACTTTTCATGAAAATCTTCTTCGATCCCCAATTCTTTAGCGCGGGACCGGATATAACTGAAAGCGGCCTGCGCCGACTCGCGCATCACTTCGCCCAGCTTACCGGTGAGAATCAATTGGCCCTTACCTTTTACCGGCGTAACCTCAATCGTTAAAATTTCTCCGCCCACCTCGGTCCAAGCCAGTCCGGTAGCCACACCGGTTTGATCATTTTCCTCCGCCAAACTATGCCGGTATTTAGGAATACCGAGGAACTTCTGGAGCATATTTTTATTCAAACGCACCGGTTTCTTCGCAGTCTGAACAATCTCCAAAGCAGCTTTCCGACAGATGGTGGCCAGTTGTCGTTCGAGATTCCGGACTCCCGATTCTCTAGTATACCCGTTGATAACCTGCCTTAACACCAACTCAGGCATGGCCAAATCCTGCTTTTCCAGGCCGTGCTCTTTACATTGTTTGGGTAGTAAGTGCCGTTTGGCGATCTCTACCTTCTCCTCTTCGGTATAACCGGAGATATTGATCACTTCCATCCGATCTAAGAGCGGCCTGGGAATCCCATGATACGTATTGGCTGTCGTAAGGAAGAGCACCTTGGATAGGTCAAAGGGTACCTCCAGATAATGGTCGCCGAACATAAAGTTCTGTTCCGGATCCAATACTTCAAGGAGAGCCGATGCGGGATCTCCCCGAAAATCAGCGCTCATTTTATCGATCTCATCCAACAGGATTACCGGATTTCTAGAACCCGCCTGTTTCATAATTTGAATAATCTTACCGGGCAATGCCCCGACATAAGTCCGGCGATGGCCGCGGATCTCAGCCTCGTCCCTCACCCCGCCCAATGAAAAACGGACGAACTTCCGGTTTAAGGCGCGGGCTACCGACTTGGCCAGGGATGTTTTACCGACGCCCGGAGGCCCAATCAAACATAGGATCGGACCTTTTAATTTCTTGGTCAACTGGCAAACCGCCAGATACTCAAGGATTCGTTCTTTAACTTTTTCCAAACCATAGTGGTCCTCGTTTAAAATGGTCTCGGCCACTTTCACATCCAACCGGTCTTCGGTAATGGTGTTCCAAGGCAAAGACAAGATCCAATCGATATAATTTCTGACCACCACCGCCTCGGCCGCCAAGGGAGGCATTTTTGACAAACGGTCGATTTCTTTGAGGACTTTCTCCTCGATCTCTTCGGCTAAATCCAATTTTGAGAGTTTGGAACGAAGTTCTTCGACCTCCGCCACCCGTTCATCAGCATCACCCAGTTCTTTCTGGATCGCTTTAATCTGTTCCCGCAGATAATATTCTTTTTGGGTCTTCTCCATTTGTTTTCTGACCCGGAGGTGAATCTTCCGTTCCATCTCCAAGATATCAATCTCTTTAATCAGAAACGAACAAAGGATTTCCAAGCGTTCATGGGCGGAGATCGCTTCCAGGATCTCCTGTTTCTCCTCTACTTTCAAATTCAAATGCGAGGTGATGATATCAGCCAACCGGCCCGGGTCCTCAATATTATTAACTGAGACCATTACCTCGGGCGGTACTTTCTTGCTTAATTTAATAAGTTGCTCAAATTGATACAAAGCCGAACGCATTAAAGCTTCGGTTTCATTATCTTTCTCATTGATCTCTTCAACAGCGGCGACCTTCACTCGGTAATGAGGATCAGCTTGAACATATTGGGTTACGCGAATCCGGTGTAACCCCTCTACTAAAACCCGGATGGTTCCATCGGGGAGTTTTAATAATTGTTTGATCTCCGCCAAGGTACCTATTTCGTAAATATCTTCCTCAGTAGGGTCGGTAATTTTGGCTTGGCGCTGCGCGGCCAGAACAATTTGACGTTCATTGATCATCGCTTCTTCAAGAGCGCTAATCGATTTGTCCCTGCCAACGTCAAGCGGAACAACCATATAAGGAAAAACGATCATTCCACGTAAGGGCAGTAATGGAAGAGTCTCTTGAAAAGGTGCGGCCTCACGTTTTTCCGGTTTCAACATCGGCAACCTCCTCCGGTTGGATACAATATTGTAATGCGTTACATTCGACTAGAGTTACTTCTCTAATAAAAAAAGATATCCTTTCAGTAATATTTGGAGAAATACCCGTAAATACTCAATTAAACATGCTTTAGCCTAACCAAAAAAAACAATAATAGAGTCATTGTTCATTTTCCAATGTTAACTCAAGGCTAAGTTCTTCCCAAATTTGATACGCTACGGTAAGTTTTGTTTCGATTTCCGATAATTCTTTTGATAATGTTAGACTTTTATTATAATCGGCATAAATCAACGGATCGCTTAATTGTTTTGATCTCTCAGCTTTTTCCGTTTCCAACCGCGCGATTTCATTTTCCGTTTCTTCGAGTCGGCGTTGTTTTCGTTTTAACTCCCGCTGCAGTTCCTTATTCTGTTCCCGCCGCACTTGGGCTTGTTTTTTAGGCTTTGGGGCCTCTTCCGGTTTATCCAGCTTTTTACCGAGGTCTAAATAATCTTGGTAAGAAGGAAATGGAATCAACCCTTCGTTAAGCACTGCCAAATACCGGTTGACTACTTTATTTAAAAAATAACGGTCATGAGAAATAATTATTAAGGTACCGTCATAATCAACCAATCCTTTTTCTACGGCTTCGATGGATTCTAAGTCAAGATGGTTGGTGGGCTCATCCAAGATTAATAGATTGGCTTTAGAAAGCATTAATCTGATTAGATTAAGTCGTCGCTTTTCGCCGCCGCTTAAATCGGAGACATTTTTGAAAACATCATCCCCGCTGAATAAGAAACGACCCAACATAGTCCTGGCTTCCGTATTGTCTAGATCAGCCATCCCCATAACCATCTCAAAAGGAGTGCCGGTTAAACACGAGTCATCAACCATTTGCGAAAAATAACCGGGGTATACCTCATATCCCAAACGGATCCGTCCCTGATCGGGAGAATCCATTCCTAAGATCATTTTAATCAGAGTTGTTTTACCTGCCCCATTAGGGCCGATAATCCCAATTCGATCGCCATACTCGACCCTGAGGTTAACCCCTTTGAACAATACTTTGTTGTCAAAACTTTTTGATACCCCTTCAAGTACCAACACATCTCGCCCGCTGGCTTCATGTCCGGCAAATGTTAACTTCAAAGCCTTTTGCTGAGCGGATGGTTTGGTGATCCTTTCCACCTTTTCGAGTCGTTTTTCTACGCTATGGGCTTTTCGTTTGCTT